>JACPGR010000079.1 GCA_016182415.1 Candidatus Magasanikiibacteriota bacterium | reverse complement strand
TGGACTTCATAGCCTTTCTCGATAAGCAGTTCTGCTAAATAAGATCCGTCTTGTCCGGTGATTCCGGTGATGAGTGCTTTTTTCATATTTTTTAGTTTATAAAGTTTGTAAAGTTTGTAAAGTTATAAGGTTTGTAAAATTTCTTATACAAATACTTTATGAACTTTATAACTTTATGAACTTTTAACTTATCAATCTTTAAGTATGGAATCAACAATATCCTGTCCTTGACTATCAAACACAATACCTTGCTCTTGCGCGTCTGCAATGGTCTGTTTCGCTTTTTCACTATCACCTGCTTGTTCAAATGCCAAAGCCAATCTCCACCATCCTTCGCTAATTGTCGAGTCATTATCAATACTATTTTGCAACAGATGAACCGCTTCATCTTTTTTGCCTAGCTGCATTTTTAAACCCGATAACATATATTGAATTTGTTGTCTTTTTGGTGATAACAAAAGAGCTTGATCAAGCAACTGTTCGGCTTCGATAATGAGACTGAGATCCTGCTTCATCTGCGCACCCATCATATCTAGCTGCGCAAGCTGGAGATGAACTCGAATATCAAAGGGATGTAATACAATATTTTTTTTCAATTCTGCTTGTATAAAATCAAACAATTCAAGAGCCTTATTTGTATTGCCTTGCTTAAATAACTCTGACATGAGCTGGCTTGCACTGCGAGCAAAATCATTGCGAACATCATCGATATGTGGGGTGGGAATACTATCTGCGTGTGTATATGCTTCTAGTACCCGTGTATTATTTTGAAGGGCGCGTACGGCTTCAAGCGTCGCTTTATTTGCGTTAGCCGGATTGATGTTTGTAGAGTAGATTAACAGCAAAACAAACAAGCTGACGACGACTGCAAGACCAGACGAAGGCGATTTGATATTTTTTGTATTAAAAGACTTCGTGTGCTCACGCAGATAAGAATTTATGAACGCCAAAAAGAAAAAGAAATATAAATATGATGTCGGATTGTCAAATACAGTAATTAAGCTGACTAGATGCGCAATTAAAAAAGCAATACTGATGCTTAGAACATGTATATCAATTGTTTTCTTTTGATATGCTCGTATCAGTAATATAGAAGCAACAACATATAACCCAAAATATGCGACTATACCAAAGGCACCTTGTACGGTCAATGTATTGAATACCACACTATGCGCATTGTCAAACCAGGTCTCACTCCACCCGGCTCGTAAAAACTCTGGACGATAATATTTGTTGAATGCATAATAATAATTATTTGGACCCCATCCAAATATAGGTTTTTCTTTCCATCCATCTATTGCAATAGACCATGCCATAATGCGGGTATCTGTTGAATCTCCAACAAAATTGATATGCGTGCTGAGCAAACGACCTACACCAGGAATATGTTCTACAAATGTAGTGGCTCTAAATACAACTAACATAAGTAAAGACACGAGAAAAACACTCATAATTAATCCAATAATTTTTCTTGTCTGTATATGTTCCCTCAAAAAAATAATATACATAATGAGTAAGGCAAATACTCCTGCTATCAAACCAAGTAATGCTCCACGCGTACCACCTCCAAAAATTCCCCAAAAACCAAGCAACCCACCGACAAGCGCATACCAAAACCAGGGATTAGTTTTTTTTATGTGTTCCTTTACTGCGAGTACATATCCGATTGCACATAAAAAAATTCCATACCCGCTAAAATAAATAGAATTGCCAAGCGTGGCTGATACTCGATCTCCACCTCTATTGAGCAATAACTCAGGGTTCCCGTATTTTTGCAATAAACCAATGAACATCACAATTGCCCCTGCGCCAAGAAATAATCGTAAAAAAATTTTCCACTCATCCCAAGTGCGTATGATGGTAGTAGTGATATAATAAAAAACCACATAATGAAATATGGTAAATAATCCCAACATACGCTCATGATTGTCCCAAAAACTTCGATACCAATCGACGCCGACGAAAGTAGAAATGGCAAAACTTGTAAAAAATAAACCAACTAATATATTTATCGCAGATAATTTTATTCTATATTTATTCCAATCGCTCACCAGAAGTACTAGATAACACCCAAGCATGAGAAGTACCAATGACCTAAACCAGACAATTTTTGGTACAATAAAGGGAAAAATATAACTCGAGGGTACCACAAATAGCGGAATAAAAAAGGTCGCGCCAATAAGAATTTTTATAAGATACTCAAGTTTTTTTTGCATAAATTTTTAAATAAATTTCAAGTAAACTATATATAAGTATAACTCACTTTTAAAAAAAAGTCCAGCTATACAAAAAGATGACCTAGGTTGAAACCTGGTCATCTTGTTGAATAAATTCTGACGATTATCACCTTAGATACTATTGAGCGCTGTCCTCGTACCCGGACCCACATATCCAAGCGGATCAAGTCCTTTTGCTTGTTGAAACTTCTTTACCGCCTCAGTAGTCGCAGATCCATAATTACCTGTTGCCTGTACATCCTTTGACAAATATCCTAATTTTTGAAGTACAAGCTGAAGCTGTGTTACCTCATCTCCAGAACTTCCTTGACTCAAAAAACTCACAAAGGTATATGATGATCCGGATGCTGGCTTTGTGGTACTCGTCTGTGAAGAGCTTGGAACCGATGTCAAGGATGCACCATCAAGATATGTCTCACTTGTGGAAATCACTACGATGCGATCCCATCTGAATTTAAGACTCTCAAATGCTTTCTCATCTGCAATATGACGTTTGACTTGTTTTGAAGCATCTTTTGGATCCGGTTCAAGGCGATATACTTTTGGAGAATTTGAATATTTGACGAGTGTATAGTTTGGATGATGAGTGGTGTAACTTATTTCCGATCCGACACTATATTTCGCAAGCAACTCTTCATCAACATCTTCAATCCAATTCCAGTCATATTTCAATCCAGTGAAGACACTTTCAGAGTTAATCCAATATCTTTCCGTTCCCAAAAGCAAATACACTTTTGAATCATTTACTATCTTTACCAAAGCGCCATATTGCGGATCATATTTTGGACCCCAGGGCATAAAGCCCAGTGAATCGTTAGCTATAGAAGTAAGGATTTTTGCATCAATCGTTTGTGCTTCGCTCCATGATGCAAAGTATGTGAAATACATATCAGCCTTGGTAAATGCTCGTTTGGTACATGACGCGGTAACATAGTAGACTGCTGGTGAGCCTGTTTTTTTGTACGCTTTTTTTACTTGAACCGGACACGAAACGCTTGTTTTTGGTTTTACGACAGATTCATCTTTTTTCTCATCAGCAACCAAAGAAACAAATTTTATTTTTGGTTTGTTTTCTGTATCTAAACCAAGATAAGTCAATTGCAAATCATTTTTCCCATCTGCATTCGTATCCACCTCTACTGTTTTATTTAATGCCAATTTCACCGTTATGGGTTCGGATTTAATCGTTACGGTTGCCTCAACTGCGGTAGCAGTACTTACCGTAACTGTATGTGATGAACTGCCCACACTGACTGGTGTAGAGACATTGAGCGCAAAACTTGCTTCTCCACCTGTCGCAGGTATTTTGGTCTCTACCTTAGGTATTTCTTTTTTGACCTCATCGATAGTAGAAGTTGGTGTGGAGGTAGGAACCACAGTAGGTGTAGGTGGTGGATTTGAAGAAGGACTTGCTGATGGCGTATTTTGCCCACCTATGGTATATGTATTCCCCACATAAGTGGCACTATCCGAACCAGTATCAGCGCTCTCTTTGTCATCAATGAAAGTTAAACTCAAATCACCACTTCCCGAGACATCCAAATTGCCATCATTATTTGAAGCAGCCCCAGATACTTGAAATGCATACGCTGTGCTAATGAATATGCCGGTATCCACGCCTGTTTCAGTCAATGTAATTGTCTCAGAATCGTTGTAACTGGAAGCTGTCAACACGGATCCTGCAATCGTATCTGCGACAGTGGCGCTAAGATTGCCATCATCATCTTGCACAGTTATATAGACAGAGGTACCATCTGTATCAAAACTTGATACTTCAGTACCTGAATTATTGGTAATCTTTGAAGAAGTTATGGGATGTTTTATCGCGCCTGTTTCGGTAATCGTGCCATTATTATCAAAGGTACCTGGCGCATACAAATATTTTCCACTACTAATTGTAAGCGTGCCGGCATTTGTAAAAGAATTGGTTGATGTGGTATCACTAGACATGAGATAGGTGCCAGATCCCAAAACTAATGTATAATATATAGCTCCGGTTGTAGTTACTGAACCTGTACTCGTATATTGTACAACTGAGGTATTTGCAGTAAAGGTACCACTATTGACAAAGGGAGTACCAGTTGCAGATAAGGTAATCGTGTATCCACCCGCGTTCAAAATCTTACTTGAATTGATGGTAAGAACTTTAGTTGAGGTAACATTACCACCAAAGGTAGAGCTCGCTGCATTGACCGTCAAGTTGTAATAGGTAGTACCCGCAATGGTGGCATCAGTCGCAGCGTCGAAGCTGACAGTAG
>JACPGR010000078.1 GCA_016182415.1 Candidatus Magasanikiibacteriota bacterium | reverse complement strand
TTTTACATTTCGAGGTTGATTTCTTCTAGTCACGAATCTCACTTTGTCCTTGAACGCGATAACTGCTTTAGCTCGTGGCCATTTGTAATTTCCTTTAAATTTTTGGAATCGGTAGCCGAGAAATTCAAAGCCCTCTTTGTATTCGGTGATTCTTGTCTTTTCTTCTGCCAGTTCCAATTCGAGACTTTTCATCAAGTCTCTCACCATTTTCATAGCCATTATTGCCTAATTGGCACTCTTGCATAGAATAACAAAATCATCGGCGTACCTTACAAATTTTAGTCCGCTTCTTTCAATGGCGTGGTCAAAGCTATTGAGGTAAATATTGGCCAGCAATAGAGAGATAACTCCTCCCTGGGGAGTGCCTGATACTTCCTTCTTACGTTTCCCTTCTTCCATAACCCCCGCTTTGAGAAATTTCCAAATCAGTTTTCGCACTTTTCCGTCTTTAATTTCTTCTTTTATCTTGCTCATCAATCTTTGATGATTAATCTTAGTGAAGAAATCTCTGATGTCCGCTTCAACGATGTACTCATATCCTTGGTCTGAATATTCTTGCACTTTATTGATTGCGGAAATTGCGCTTCTGCCAGGTCTAAAACCGTAACTGGAATCGGAAAATGTTTTCTCAAAGATTGGTTGCACTTCACTTCTAATAGCTTCTTGCACGATACGGTCTTTGATGGCAGGAATTCCTAAGGGTCTTTTCTTTCCATTGGATTTGGGGATGTAGACTCTTCTTGCAGGTAAAGGAACATATCTGTTTTGCGTGAGCAGTCTTTCAAGTTCTTGAATGTTTTGGTCAAGATTCTGTTCATACTGCCTAATACTTACCTTGTCGATCCCGCCTGAGCCATTGTTTTTCTTGATTTTCTTAAAGGCTTCTTGAAGATTTTCCCTTTGAATAATTCTTTCAAACATATTGTGTTGTTGGTTGATTAGTTGTTCGACCTTTATCCTTAGTTGCTTTTTTTTTGGAATTGATATGTTGATTGACTTGGGTTTCGGACTTTGTAAGGTCTCCCTGGATTATCCAACTTGCTTTCACGTTTTCCATCCTTGCTCTAATCACCCTTTAAGACAAAGCTTGGTGTATTTACCCTTCGCTGTTTTTATGGCAACTCGGATTCTTAAAAGGCCACCTTAAGTTCAATTGTCCTTGCGGACTTTATTCAGGGCTGGAAAACCATCGCCGACTCTTTCAGATTCTTCCTCGCGGAAGACACCCTAGTCTTTGACTCCTTATCCTCGCTAAGCTAGCTCGAGTAAGATGGGATTTGAACCCACTTGCAGTGTTGGACTGCCAGGCACACATAAAAAACCGACCTAAGGTCGGTTTTTATGTAATCAGTGAAATCATTCACCGTAAATCAGTGTAAACTTGTCCTGAATAAATGAAGGATCAATGTCTTATTTAAGAGTCACTGTGCCACCCGCTTCTTCAAGAGCTTTCTTAAGCGCTTCAGCTTCAGCTTTTGATACATTTTCTTTGATAGCTTTTGGAGCGCCATCAACAAGTGCTTTTGCGTCCGCAAGTCCAAGACCGGTCGCAGCTTTTACCGCTTTAATAACGTTGATTTTCTGTTCACCAACAGCAGTAAGCTCTACCGTAAATTCGGTCTTTTCTTCAGCAGCTGGAGCAGCACCACCGGCAGCTGGAGCAGCCATCATCATTGCAGGAGCAGCAGCACTTACACCAAATTTGTCTTCGAGAATCTTTACAAGTTCTGCAAGATCAAGCACAGACATTTTTTCGATAGTTTCTATAAGTGATTTGAATTTTTCTGGTACTTCTACCATTGTTTTTTCTTCTGACATATAGATTTGTTATGTTAACAAAATTATTTAAGTAATTATTGTGACACGGATGTCGCGGATATTACGCTGATGTCGCAGATAACGCAGATTTTATATCTTTTTTATATCTGCGTTATCTGCGACAACTTGTCCTGAGGATCCCGAAGGATCAGCGTTAATCTGCGTATCCGTGTAACAAGTCCTAAGCTTTTGTTTCTTGAATCGCACTTAGTACCCGTACGAGACCACGTAAATTGCCTGCAAGTACATTGACAAATCCTGAGACAGGAGCATTCATTGTACCAACAAGTTTTGCATATAGTTCTTGTTTGCTTGGTAATTTTGAAAGTTCTACAACTTTTGCAGAATCAATAAATTTACCTTCGAGGACTCCACCAAATAATTTGACAAGCTCGTGATCTTTTGCAAAGTTTGCAATGATTTGAGCCGGAGCGACTTCATCCTCGTTTCCAAGAACCACAGCCACACCACCTTCAAATACTTTGGTATCGACATCGAGTTCCAAATCTTTCAAGGCTCGCTTCAATAAGGTTTTCTTACTTGCAAAATATGTGATATTTTGTGCAATACACTTTGCCCGGAGTTCTTCAGATTCAGATACTTTCAAACCTTGGAAGTTTGCAAATACAGCTGATTTTGCAGTTTTAAGACCTTGAATCAAGGACTGCATGGATGCTTCTTTGGATTGTTTTGATTTTGCCATAGTTTCTTATATTATGGATCATTCTACTGGCAAAAGCCAATAAAAAAATGTGGTTTTCACCACAGATTACATCGGAAAATCGACCTTTGCCTAAGTACATATCAAAAAGATATATGGCATTGTTTCCTCGGCAGGAGATTAAGCCCGACTTGTGCGGACACCTGCTGTCTATGGTTATGGGGATATAGTACTAGATATGAGAATTTTTGTCAAGTATGAGTCTTGTACAATACAAAATGAGCCCCAAATCAATTCCCATTTCCAAAGGTGTGAACAAGATTTGAGGCTCATTGCTTGACTGGAAAAGACTTAGTAAAGATGCCTATCATTATTATACATCTTTACCACCTATCAATATATTGATATAATCTAAAAGGTTACATAAATTAATCTAGCTAATTAGGAACTTAGAACCTGCGTGAAAAAGTGATTTTTCACGCTAGGTTTTAGGGGAATTAATAATTATTTTTTATGGATCTTTACAATTCTCTGTTTAAATCTTTCAACTTCTCGATTTTGTCTTTGGCATACCAAAATGTTTTTTGT
>JACPGR010000086.1 GCA_016182415.1 Candidatus Magasanikiibacteriota bacterium | reverse complement strand
GCTATATACTTTACTCATATGAAACTTACCAAAAAAGAACTACAAACTATCCGAAAAATTTTGAAACAGCATGAGGTGAAGCGCGCGGAACTTTTTGGTTCCTATGCGCGGGGTGAGGCACATAAGAGAAGTGATGTGGATTTGTTGATTGAATTTCATCATAAAAATAAAAAAAGCTTACTTGATTTGTCTGGTTTACTTTTGGATTTGCAAGATAATTTGCACAAGAAAGTTGATGTGGTAACATCGGGTAGTATACACCCAAGACTTAAACCATACATTGAAAAAGATTTAATGACTATAATATGAGTAAAAAAGAACCTATTATTTTCCTGGGGCATATTTTGGAAAGTATTAAGCATGTGTCTGACTATGTCAAGGATATGAGTAAAAAAGATTTTTTAGCATCCCTTGAAAAACAAGACGCAATTATGCGACGTATTACAATAATTGGAGAAGCAGTCAAAAATATACCACCACATTTTAGAGAAAAATATCCGGATATACCATGGAGAAAAATTGCGGGGATGCGAGATATATTGATACATGAGTATTTCGATGTAGATGCATCACAAGCTTGGAATGTTGCTATTGTGGAACTTCCAAAATTATCCAGACATGTACGGAAGATTATCGAAGAAATTAAATAAATATTTTAACTGCTTTTGGGTGCTATAATTTTTTTATTACTATGGGCTTTTTTTCATATCTATTTGGAACCGGAGAATACGCACAAAGCAAACTTTCAAAAGTTGAGCAGTATTTGAGTAAACAAGAAATACAAAAATTGGTATCGGAGTACAAGACAAAGAGTTTGAGTTCAAGCGAAGAAGCTATTATTGAAAAAGTTATTGAATTACGACGAAAAGGGGATGGTAAAATCTCTTTGTGGCAGATAGATGAAGTGTTGAAAAAATTGGTGGCTCAAAAATCAATTTCTAAATATGATCGGGAGGGGGTTATGAAGGTTTTTATCGCGTATCTCGAACCCAAAGGGTGAGAGATCTTTCTAATCTCGAACTTATTTAAATCACTGAACTTTGGCAAATTTTTATGATTTAGCTTAATCTAGATGATTTTTAGCTCACTAAAATCGAAAAATAAAAACATTATTTCGCTTATCTTAGCTAAATTATATTTTTCATTCTAAAAATTTGCCAAAGTTTAGTAAATCATAAGACATTGGTTTTTCCAAAAGTTTAATGTAAAAAAGATCCCTCCTGCCTGCCAGCAGGCAGGCGTCGCCTGCGGGCTCGCTCGGGATGACATATGCGCTATGAAAAAAATTATTATCCTCATGGGAGTTCCCGGCAGTGGCAAGGGAACTCAAGCAAAAAAAATGGTGGCACAATATGGCTATGGGCATATTTCGACCGGAGATTTACTTCGTGCGCTTGATACTGATGAAAACGCACCCGCAGAAGACAAACATATGCTCGTTGATATGAAAGCAGGTCGTCTTGTCGCTGATACACTTATTTACAAATTAGCTTTTGCAGAAATTGAAAAGAATTTAGATGCGGGTAAAGGGGTAATTCTCGATGGCGCAATCAGGAATTTGAGCCAAGCACAGAAATATGATGAGTTTTTTGCCGAGAAGAATCTTTCTCATGAAGTATTAGTAATTGAAATGGCTTTGTCAGATGAAACCAGCTACAGTCGTCTTGCTAATCGCAGAGTCTGTAATGCCTGCGGTCATATTTTACCATTTACTCCTGAGACGCAAAAAATGAGTGATTGTCCTGACTGTAGTGGCGAGTTAGTAACACGCCAAGATGATAACCCACACGTCATTCAAAAACGTATTGCAGAACAGGGGAATATCGTTATCAAGCCTATTTTGGATTATTATCGAGATCAAGGGGTATTAGTGACGATAGATGCGGAGAAGAGTATCGAAGAAGTGGATGAGGAGATTAGAGGGGTTGTGGAAAAAAGTTAAGGGGATACGAAATACGATTTGGATACGAAATGAAAGGGATACGAAATACGAACAGTACGAAATTACGAACACGGACAATCACTTTCGTAATTTCGTAAAGTTCGTATTTCGTATCCAAATCGTATTTCGTATCCCCATAGTTTCGTAATTTCGTAAAGTTCGTATTTCGTATCCAAATCGTATCCTATTGTGATATACTTAACTCTAGTATGAAACATCACCTCCACAACTTTTTCATCCCCCACGCGGGAAACAATTATCATCCACATATCTTGCATACCAAGCGGGCATTTTTGTATGGTGGGTTGTTTATTGCAATGAAAGTGATTGTGATTAGTTTTACCGCACTCCTACCCTTGCAGGTATTTGTCATGCCCGACGTACTTAAAATTGAGGGAGAAAATATCATTGCATTTACCAATCAATTGAGAGAGGATCAAGGATTAGCTCCACTTGAAGGTGAGGTAAAATTATTTACCTCGTCTGATCTCAAAGCACAAGACATGGCTACCAAAGAATATTTTGATCATCGTTCACCTGAAGGAAAAGGACTTGCGGATTTTTTGACTGAGGCAGGGTATGATTATCATGTTGCCGGAGAAAATTTGGCAATTGGATTTTTTGACGCCAAAAAATTGGTCGATGCCTGGAAAAATAGCCCAACTCACTATGCCAATCTAGTTGATCCAGAGTTTTTTGAAATCGGCGTGGGTGTGGAAGTCGGAAATTATAATGGTAGTCCGACGGTATATGTCGCGCAACACTTTGGATCTCCCGCACTTTACGTAGCGAGTGAAAAAATAGAGGATATAGATACGCAAAAATTACCGCAAGACGAAATTAAGATATCGGCTCAACAAAATTCCAATCTTCCTCCGGAAATTGAGCAAAGTCCGACTTTTTGGTATGACAAACAAGTGTCGCGTGTATTTTGGGAAGAGAAAAATGGCAAGACCAAAATTATCCCCAAGGCATATATTATTGGCGACGTCGATTCGGCTGTCGTGCGTCTCAATCAGTATTCAGTCGAGCTGTATCCGTCTGACGAAGAGTTTATATATCACGGACAGATCACAATTTTTAAAAAACCTGAAGATATTTTTACCACGATTATCGAGCCAAGTATCTCTATCAAATTTAACAATAACGCGGTAATTCAAGATACTATTGATTGGGATACCTTACTAATAGCCGGGCCAACTCCATTTGAAAAATATACCAAAGCAAAAGGAGTCTTAGGTAGCATTACAAGTATTTTTGATGTATCTCGAAATATCTATTTAGGATTTATTATATTTTTTAGCATCACGCTTCTACTCAAAATTTTTATTGAATTTAAAAAACAACATCCGCATGTTATTTTCCAGACGATCTTACTTATTGGATTGTTGGTGGTGTTGTTTGAGGTATAGGAAGGATACGAAATACGAACGGTACGAAATTACGAACACCAAATACTTTCGTAATTTCGTACCGTTCGTATTTCGTATCCCTATAATACCAAAAAACCAGGCTTACCTTGAATATTTTTTTAGACCATCATTCATAATTTTAAAAATAGTCTTAAATGTTTGTGCGAGGAGTGGGTTTGTCAGGACTGTTCCAAAAATAGGCTCTTCAAGGGTGATGAGTGCAATATTATGTTCCCATATCAAAATATCTGTGGCAAAGTCCGGATATTTTTCAGAAACAACTTCGGCACTATAGAGACCTTTGAGGATATTTTGTGCCTGAACAAGATTTTTTTGTTTTGATCCTGCACCGAGTATGTCGTGTAGTATTACACCAGTATGTTTGAGTTCTTTTAAGAAATGCGCAAAGAACTGTGGGTCAATTGCATCCAAATGTTTAGTACTCCCGATAGCATATACTTCTGGTGCCGTACTCGTTTGCCAGTATATTTCTTTTACTTGTTCAAATCCTTCATAAAATTTGATTTTTGGCTTATTTTTTTGAGTTGTATATAGGGCACGAAGATCAGGGAGTAGTCGTTCGACTGCTTCTTTTTTTGCTTCCAAATTTTTGAGTAAGGCTTGTGGATCGTTTGCAAGATATGTCTTTCTTTTACCGTGTAATTGCTCGTTGATAAGAGATTTTTCTTTGAGACTCGCAAGAATGTTGTAACAGTTGGTGCGTGCAATTTTGGTAGTTTTTGCAATTTGAGGAGGGGAAGAAATACCATGTTCAAGCAGGTATGTGTATATCTCAATTTCAGATCTGCTTAGACCAATTTTTTTGAGTTGGGTGTGTATATCCATACATTAGTTTAATTTGTCAATATATAGTATATCATATATTTGGCTAATTGTCAATGTATATTATGTATAGTATATGATAATGACATACTTATTATTGACTTTTTGGCTTATTTAAGCTATTATTACTTATTAATTTACAATAATTAACATTGTCTAAATTTAAGTAGACATAACATGGTACATATATGAATCGTATACAAAAAAGAATCTTAGGTTTTGTTGTGGGTATAAGCAGTTTAGTGCTGGTTTTGTCAGGTTGTGGCAACACATCTCAGTTGTCACAAACTGAGGCTGAGGTGAATAAATTTCATATGGGTTTGGTTTCTTGGGTAGGCTATGGTCCTTTGTATCTTGCACAGGAAAAGGGTTTTATAAAAAAACAAGGAATAGAGCTAGAACTTTCAACATTTGAAGATGTTTCCCAACGTCGAGTCGCAATGATCAAAGGTGATTTGGATGGATACGTGGATACAGTGGATTCTATGATCATAGCGCGAGATCAGGGGGTACCGGGTACAGCAGTCATGCAGATCGATGTATCAAATGGTGCTGATGCCATTATCGCGACAGCTGATATTCAATCCATATCTGATTTGAAAGGCAAAAAAATTGCTGCGCAAAAAAACTTTGTTCCAGAATCTTTGCTCAACTTTTTACTTATACAAAACGGAATGAAGCCAGATGACGTTGAAATTATTGATGCAGATGGTGGCTCGGCTGGTGCTGCGTTTGTCTCCGGAAATGTGGATGTGGCAGTGACCTTTGAGCCATGGGTTTCACAAGCCAAAGAACGAGAAGGTGGGCATGTACTAGCAAGTAGCGCTGATGTATATGGAGCGATTGTCGATGTACTTTTAATTCAAGAAAAATATCTCACGGAACATCCTGAAGTAGTGCAAGGAATTATGAATGCATGGTTTGAGGCGCTTGCATATATTGAAAAAAATCCGGAAGAATCGTATGAGATTATGGCAAAACATTAT
This sequence comes from Candidatus Magasanikiibacteriota bacterium, assembly GCA_016182415.1. Taxonomy (GTDB): domain Bacteria; phylum Patescibacteriota; class Patescibacteriia; order Magasanikbacterales; family UBA922; genus JACPGR01. The sequence goes on along the minus strand of JACPGR010000086.1, from coordinate 350 downwards.
GGTATGCCTGCCGATGAATTTATGGCAATAATCGCCGATGGTGTTGAGTGGCCGAGTTATGAAAAAAATGTGGAATATTTTGCTTCAGACAAAAATTCCTCAGTCTATGAGGTGATTGATACATTTAGAAATGTTTTGATTGAGACGGATACTATTTCACCAAATGTCAATCTTGAAGGGCTGATAGATGCACGTCTACTAGAAAATCTATATGACAAGTTATATTGTTAATAACTCTTAATTGGAAATAATTCTACATAATATCAGATAATTATGATTACACTAAATTAGGATCAAAATTACAATTGTTCTTTAAAATATGATACACAACCTTGGTTAATTTATTAGCG
>JACPGR010000014.1 GCA_016182415.1 Candidatus Magasanikiibacteriota bacterium | reverse complement strand
TGTTTTCCCCACTTGCCGCGATCCATGAAGCACAATAATATTATCTGTCCCCAGATATTTTTCTATTTCATCTATAATTTCTCTTTTATAAATTATTTTTTCCATAATATGCTAAATTGTATGTATAGGTTACATATAGCATAAACTAAAGTATATGTCAAGTTTAATTATAGAATCAAAGTTGGCCACGTAATTATCTCAAAAAAATGAATGAAAAAAAACAACCCGAGGTACACCCCCCGGGGATTGTTTTAAAAGATTCGTTCTAAATTCGTGTCTAATTCGTGTTAAAATTTGTGGTCTACATCATTCCCATTCCCCCACCCATACCACCACCCATAGGAGGCATTGGCTCATCCTTTTTTGGTAAATCAGTAATGACTGCTTCAGTCGTGAGAAACATTCCGGCAACTGACACGGCGTTTTGAAGTGCGCTTCGAGTTACCTTAGTTGGATCAATCACACCGGCAGCGACCATATCTTCATATTGGCCGCTTGCGGCATTGAATCCAAAGTTTCCATCATGTTTTTTGACTTCAGCAACGACGACCGCACCTTCATATCCGGCATTTTGCGCGATAGTTCGAATTGGATATTCAAGCGCACGTTTGAGAATGCCTACCGCGATCATTTCTTCGTCAGACATATTAAGACTATCTAAGGCTTTTGCCGCACGAATAAGCGCGACTCCGCCACCCGGCACAACACCTTCTTCAATTGCCGCTTTGGTAGCCCCGATTGCATCTTCAATACGATGTTTGACTTCTTTCATTTCAGTCTCAGTCGCCGCACCAACGCGAATGATGGCAACGCCACCTGCAAGTTTTGCAAGACGTTCTTGCAATTTTTCTTTGTCAAAATCACTGTCAGATTGTTCAATAAGCTTTTTAATCTGAGCAACACGATCTGCGACTGCTCCCGCATCACCCTTTCCTTCGACAACAGTGGTATTTTCTTTTGTGGCAACCACTTTTCGCGCATGTCCGAGATCTTCGAGCGTTGTATGGTCAAGTTTCAAACCAAGTTCTTCAGTAATGACTTTTCCTCCGGTCAAAATTGCAATGTCTTGAAGCATTTCTTTGCGTCGGTCTCCAAACCCGGGAGCCTTGACTGCAAGCACACTGAAACTGCCGCGAAGCTTGTTTAACACAAGCGTTGTCAATGCTTGGCCATCCACATCTTCTGCAATAATGACCAGTTCCTTTTTCCCGCTCTCAAGCACTTTTTCAAGAACCGGTACAATTTCTTCTACAGAAGAAATCTTTTTGTCGGTAATAAGAATAGCAGCGTCGTTGTACTCAGCTTCCATGCGATCTGAGTTGGTAACCATGTATGCAGACACATAGCCTTTGTCAAACCGCATACCCTTGACGGTTTCGATTTGCATGCCAAACCCTTGAGACTCTTCGACCGTAATGACTCCATCGTTTCCAACTTCTCTCATTGCCTCAGCAATTTTCTCACCTACTTCTCTATCGTTTGCAGAGATTGACGCAACGTTTGCGATCTCGTCTGCTTCCACTTGTTTTGAAATGGAATTTTTGAGTTCTGCGACGACTGCTTCGGCAGCTTTATGCAAACCGCGATTGAGTGCAACAGGATTGACTCCTACAGTTACATTTTTAAGACCTTCAGTTACGATTGCTTGGACAAGTACAGTCGCAGTTGTCGTACCGTCTCCCACATCATCATTTGTTTTACTCGCAACTTCTTTGACAAGTTCAACACCAATGTTTTCAAATTTGTCTTCAATTTCTACTTCTTTAGCAACCGTTACTCCATCTTTGGTAATGGTCGGCGCGCCATAACCTTTGTCCAAAACTACATTTCGTCCTTTTGGACCAAGGGTAACTTTTACCACATTTGCAAGTATATTGACTCCGCGCACAAGAGCCTGCCGCGCATCGTCATTGAATTTAATTTGTTTTGCCATAAAATATATATTAATTAAAGAAAAGTACAGTCTCAAATACTGTTACACGGATGACGCGAATGATACGCTGATGTCGTAGATAACGCAGATGTAATATATATATAATTTATATATCCGTGTTATCTGCGACATCAGCGTTAATCAGCGTATCCGTGTAACAAGTTTTATAATGAATTATTCTATTACAGCTACGACGTCATCATGATTTAAAATTTTACATGCATCACCATCTACTTCCACTTCTTCCCCTCCCCATTTTTTGAATAGAACGTTGTTACCAACGGACAAATTCAATTTTGCCAATTCCTCGCCTGCACCAAGCGCGAGAATTGTTCCTTCTGCTTTTTTTTCTTTACTCGCAGTATCTGGAAGTACAATACCAGATGCCCGCACTTCTTCCTCCTTTAATGGTTTGACGAGTATTCGATCGCCAAGTGGTCGTATTGCCATAAAATTTCTGTTAATTCCGAAACGTAGTGAGGAATCTCTGCCTGTCGGCAAACAGGTTTCGAAGCCTCAAATTTTATTTCCACAATAGTTAATTGTAGTTCAAAAATCTTTGGTTTTAAAGACTCTCACCCATCGGTTTTTAAATAAACTGTTTATCACTCTAACTATTTGAGTGATAATCCATACACATACTATACCTACTTCAAAACTATGTCAAGTTGAAAAATTGTGGATAGATTCTGCCAAATTATTAGATATTGACAAGGAGTAAAGTTGTTCTCAAAATTAATAATTTTTCTTATCATATTTTTTTAAAACAAAAGCCCACTATGGAGAGTAGCTTGATGCGACGACCGTATGATAAGCTCATGATGCCTGTCAGTAACATGAACTTGAAACAGCGTACGCTTCACGCTACCATCCATACTGGGCTTTTTGACGATTTATTATCTAGAGATTGTAGTATACCTGCTAGTACAAATACTGTCAATTGTGCTACATTAAGCCAAAATTCTATACTTTGGGGACAGACGGTGGATTAGCTGGGGACAAGCGGAAAACGAGACAAAAATAGGTCGCAGTTAACACCAAACCGACGTATGAAGAAAGGAAGTAGTGATCGAAGAAAGCTAGAAACACATACCACATAGCACATAGCACATACCAAACATGTAAAGATTGAAAATTGAAAATTGAAAATTTGTCATTGGTAACTTGTGATTGATGATAAGACCAAAAGCTCAATAATACAACCAAAATTAAGATTATCCCTGCAATGCCAAATTCCGCTAAAAACAACAACCCCACATTATGCACGGGCTGATATGCATAGCCCGGTAAAGTTGGGTTAAGCTGATATAACTCGGCCGTATAATTTCCCGCTCCAACTCCAACAAAAAAATGCTCTTTAAAAATTTCTACCGCCTCACGATAGCCACTTACCCGGTCCTCAGTGGATCGGATTTCTAAGGATGACTGATGTACAAAACGAGTTTGGACGAGGGGGAAGAAGATGAATGTCAAAACTGAAGTTAATAATACAAACAAAATAACAGGTGGGGTGAAACACCCCCCTGCCCCCCTCAAGGGGGGAATCTTACTAAACAGGTTCGGGATAATTCCCCCTTGAGGGGGGCAGGGGGGTGTTTCAGCTTTTGCAAAAACTCCAATTAAACAATAAAAAAATACAGTAACCCCCACCGCAATCCAGCCTGCCCGACTAAAGCTAAAAAACAACGCGGTAATTTGCAAGGCAATAACTCCGTACAAAATAATCTTTCCGCCAAAGGCGGACCAGCCTTGGGCTGGAAGTCTTAATCCCGATAAAATTGGGATATAATCTTTCCTTGCCTGCCGGATTTCGACGAGCTCAACCGAGTCGCAGGCAGGATTCTTCTCATATACCATCAATGCGATTACAAAAGCCAAGGCTAAATATCCCCCAAAAATATTCGGATTTGGAAATGGTCCATAGACGCGCAACCATCGCCCGATACTTTCAGATCCGACAACAGAAGTACCACCTACTGACGCAAGATGCTGACTTAGTCCAAGCAGTGTTAAAGAAAAATCAGTCTGCATTAAAAATTGAAAAATTCCTAACACACTCGGTAACACACTACCAGCCACGAAGCACACCGCGAGTTGTTTAAAGGATAATGAACTGGTGTAGAGCATGAGAAACAAAAAAAACGCTTCCATGAGTCTAAGCGAAGTCTGCAACGCGACATCAACATCCACTGACCAAAAGATTGAAAGAAAACTATATAATAAAAACAACAAAATACTTCCTAAAAAAATTCTATCTTTCTCCGCTTTCATTTGTATCTTGTACCTTGTATCTTTAACCTGTGCAAAAACAAAAGCCATAAAAATAAAGATACATACCCAAAGCAAGATTTCAGATCCATACCACCCCATCGTCCCATACTGCCACTTCGCGCCATTCAAAAATTTTTCTTGATATATCCAAATTGTTTGCCACGGGAGAATAAATAAAAATAATCTAAGCAACAAATTTAGAATGGATTCAAGTTTGAATTGTGCATGTACTTTTTCCATAAAAAAAATTTGAAAATAAGAGATTAAGGGATTTTTGTTTTTCTATACTCGTCCTACACCCCCCTACCCCCCTCAAGGGGGGATTACAAATCAACACCGACATCGTCGTCGTCTTTTCCCTCCTTGAGGAGGGCGAGGGAGGTGTTTCACCGTAGTTAGGTAGTTAGGTAGTTAGGTAGTTAGGTGGTCAAGTGACCATGTGATCAAGCCACCTCCCCCGATACTCCTCCCTCCTATCATTTTTATGAAACTTCAAAATATCATCTGCAATAATCACGTTTGAATTATTTTGTTTTGCAAAATCTCCATAATGCAATGTTACTTTCGGCATCTGAATTTTCTTCGTTTGATCCTCAATCAAATTCCCATATCCCCCACCCCACAAATTTTCTCCAATTTTTTTGAAAAATAACGAGATTTTTGAATCAACCACTTTCCATCTATCAATCAAATCATAGGCCTGAAACGCATACGGCAATACTTCTTTCACCCAATTATTTGCTCGCATAATGCTCTCATGCAAATTCTCCGGGTCATAGACCGGCACTAGCTGAGTAAGCCAATAGGCAAGATAAATATCCTGATCTGCAATTCGTAAATCAAATAAATTCAATCGTTTTTCAGAAATAAAAAAACTTAAACAAATTTTATCCCGCTCTTGTGTTGCCGAGGTTCGGAGTCTCAGAATCTTCAACATTAAATTCGCAAAAAATCGCGCGATCCAAAGCCGACCGTCTCGTACGATAATACACACATCAATATCACTCTCTTTTGTTGGATAACCACCTGCGACCGTATTACACACAAAGACAGATCTGATAAACGGAATATAGCGCAACTTAGAAATCCCTCGTTTTGCAATTCTCATTTTCTTTTCCGTCTCAAGCGTCTGTACATGACGACTGTCTAGCACGTCTTCCCTGCCCTGCAAAAAATAAAATCCATTTTTTTTCTCGATATATTTTATATTGTCATATTGATCTACAAACGCCAAAAAATCTATGGGACTCAAGTTCTTTTGAGCCTTCCATAAAAAACGATACAATTCTTCACGAGTAAGTGGATACTCAAACAAATCAAAAAATGCCAGTGTTTTGAATATAGATTGTCTTAATTCTTCGGACATATAGCTATAGTCTACCTGAGTTTTGAAAAAAATAAAAGACGAGGGGTTGACTCGTCTCAAATCTTATCTGATTACTAAGCATCTTCCCGCATCATCACCGGATCCGCTCCCGAAACTACTTTTTTCATCTGTGAGATACTAGAAACTTTACGCACCGTATCTTCGACAATAACTTTATGTTGCTCAAACCGAACTATTTGGCTTGGTGCAATGAGTACCGTCTCACCAAGCAACGAGCCGACTTCATACTGGATTATGGACTGTGTATCGACATCAAACACCATATCTTTCATTACACCAAGCACAACTCCCGACTGCGTTTCGACAGACATTTTTTTGAGTTGTTTTAGTGAAATTCTCATATAAAAATCCGTTAAAATTCGTTTAATCCGTTTAATCTGCTGTCTGAAATCGTAAACGGAACAGCAGATTAAACGGATTAAACAGATTAAAACAAACCAAATTTACTATTCCACCAATTTCCCTTCAATCACTCCTCCATCTTTTGGAGTACCATTTTTCTTAAACAATATCATCTGTTGCAGTGCAGTCAATAGTGTGGACAAAAACCAATACAAGGCAAGACCTGCGGGAAGCTGAAAACCGATAAGCACCGTGATGACTGGCATAAAATACAACATTTGCTTATTCATCATCGATGCCATATTTTCATCTTTTGCTGCTTGCCCGGCAACTGGAGGAGCTTTTTTGGTCGAAAACATTTTTGCTTGTAAATATTGTGATCCACCTGCAAGAAGTGCAAGCACAATATTTCCACTCTTACTCAAATCAAAGATTCCAAGCGTGACTGAATTGATATGCTCCGGACTTTTGATAAATGAATAAAGTAAATCAAAATTATCACTCGTGAGTGCTGCCTGGAGCACCCAATAGAGTGCAAGAAACACCGGCAACTGAATCAAAAGTGGCAAACATGAACCAAAGGGGTTCACTTTATGTTCTTTATATAACTTCATGGTCTCTTGCGCAATTCTCGATTGATCTCCTTTGTATTCTTGTTTTATTTTTTCAAGTTTTGGTTGCAAATCAGTCAATGCTTTTTGGGCCTTGATTGATTTACTGGTCATTGGATAAAGCACTATTTTGATAAGTATCGTAATAATTAAAATCACGACACCTACATCAGGAATAAAATTGTAGAGGGCGACAAATCCGTTGAAGATAGGTTGATAAAGTATTGCATTAAACAGTTCAGACATAATTTTGTGTTAGAAATAACGGGTGGGAGTATAACATGGGTAGTAATTTTTATCAAGATGAGTCGACATATACGCATACTCAAAATATCCTGTGTTATGTGGATCGATAACACAGGGCTTGTTTTTTTATCCAAATATGAGAAAATAGAGCTATATGATAACCATCGTCTTTGATATTGAGACAATTCCCATGAATTTTGAAGATCTTGATATTGTTCAGCAAGAGTATTTGTTGAAATTTTCAGATACGCAAGAGGAGGTAGAAAAAACCAAGGATCAGATGGCTCTGTGGGCTCCGACAAATAGAATTGTGGCGATTGGGATGTTGTCAGTCGAACGCGAACGTGGAGCGGTGTATTTTTCTACCTCCGCTGAAGCTTTGGCGGACAAACAAAATTTTGGAATAGAAGATTTTGAAGAGAATGGAATTAAATATTCATGCGGAATCGAGAAAAAAATTTTGGAAAAATTCTGGAAGGCAATTTCGTATGCCAATACCTTTGTAACCTTTAATGGCCGAGGGTTTGATTGTCCTGTCCTCATGTTACGCTCGGCAATGCTTCACGTTAAGCCAAGCAAAAACTTAATGCCCTATCGCTATGCCACTGACCAGCATGTCGATTTGCTTGAACAATTAACTTTTTACAATGCATATCGAAAGTTTAATCTTGATTTTTATTGCAAAGCCTTTGGCATTGACTCTCCAAAAGCACGTGGCGTAACCGGGCATGATGTGAAGCCCTTATTTGAATCCGGAGAATATGAAAAAATAGCACGCTATTGTGCAGGTGATTTATGGGCCACTCGGGATTTGTATTTGAGATGGAAAGAATTTATGAAGATAAAGTAAATTTTGGACGTAAGGAGCGGGTTCTGCTATACTATGATTATGTTTGGATACGAAATACGAACAGTACGAAATTACGAAAGTAAAATATATCTGTTCGTAATTTCGTACAATTCGTATTTCGTATCCCTTTCCTTTTGTATCCTTTTTTATTTTAAAATATGCACCATCCAGCTATCAAACACACTCTCTCCATTTTTCAACGCATGCATGACAACTTGCCGCCTTTGGTTCCAACAGACCTAGTGTTCGAGTTGAAAGAAAAACTGGTAGCTGCGTATGAGGATCATCATATATCTTTAGAAGAGTTGGAAGATCGTATGATTTATGTGGGCAAAAAAATTTGGCCCTATGTCCGGGCATTTGAAGAATTGTATGCGGTGTATGAACACAAGCTTGCCCATAAATTGCTTGAACAGCGAGCATCATATGGTGTCAAAAAGAAAATTTTTTTATTAAGAGAAATGGGTGGATCACTGCATGATATTTTTTATGGTAAGGTGCATGGAATGTTTAAGTGTCATGAACGGCAAGAATTGGTTGGACTTTTGGTTGAACTCAAACGCGATATTCGCAGCCATGCAATGCAGGCAGTACGTACGCATGATTTGAACATATATACTGCGACGATAGAAAAATATGGTTCAATGGTTCAAGAAATAAATACGGTTTTAGAAGATTTGTCTCGTTTTGCCGCTGAAATTGAGCATGAGGATGTAGCGCGCGATGTACATAGCACGATGCGAGCTATTGAACATAGTTTGGTTTTTTTAGGACCGAGAATACGTATGGATGAAATTAGAAATGTTTTAGAGTATTATGTGGGGAAGGTGCATGAAAAAACTTTTCATATATAGTAGGATACGAAATACGAACAGTACAAAATTACGAAAGTGATTGGTATGTTTGTAATTTCGTAAAGTTCGTATTTCGTATCCTTTAAATGAGTCAGATAATTATATGTTCACAAGTATTGTCTTAGTCATAGCCTCGAGCGGTTATCAGCCAATCGAATATGATACGCCAAAACGCAAGTTGAAAGATGCGGGGTTTGAGGTGGTGACGGTAAGCGATAGGCTCGGCACTGCGATTTCAAAAGACCCTTCTATTACTACGCAGGTTGATTGTTTGGTTTCTGATGTCTCGGCAGAAATATATGATGGACTTTTTTTCATCGGCGGACATGGAGCTTTGGAGCATTTGGACAATGAGATTTCCTATACTGTGCTTAGAAAATGGAAACAGAGTGGCAAGCCATATGGCGCGATTTGTGTGTCGCCTCGAATTTTGGCGAATGCGGGAGTTTTGAACGGCAAACAAGCTACGGGGTGGGATGGAGATGGTGAGCTTGCAGGAATTTTTGAACGATGCGGAGTTGAATATCTAAGAAAAGATGTAGTGGTCGATGGACATGTGGTAACGGCAAATGGACCGAGGGCAGCAGAGGGATTTGGAAAAAAAATTATACAGGTATGTTCTTGATATACCAATAGACAGCCGTGCGGCTGTCTTATTTTTTGTTTGTTTCAATATGGATCATTTGTTCTAGTCTTCTCACATCGGCAAGCAGAGCAGGTCTGTCTTTATTGAACATAATGATGTTGAGTACGCTATCTCCGCCATTTTTTGCGTAGGTGCAATAATCTCCAATTTTTTTTCTTACTCGCATGAATTTGAGTGATTTGATGGCGGTTATTTTTTTTATTCCTTTCAATTTGGTAAGCCGCCCTTCCTTTTTTGCAAAAAATTTCATGGCTACGCTATATCCGTGTCTTTTGGCAGGTATGATAGGTTTTTTGCCGCCATGGATGAGTACATCATTTAAGGCATGATTGATACCATACGCATATAAGTACATCTGTTGTCTAAATCCGCCGATTCGGGGGCTAAGTTCAATCACTTTCCACATAGCTTCCATTTTCATAAGTTCAATGTGTACGGTCGTGTTTCTGAGCGCTAAGGCATGAATGCCTTGCGTAGCAACCGCCTGAGCTTCCGCGATGCTTTTTTTACCAAGTAAGGTGGGAGTGATCTGGCGATAGCCAAAAAAATCATCAAACCCTATCGTATTGCCGGTTTTGATATTCACCATCGGACAAAAATATACCTTGCCTTTGCCATTTACATAACAATCGACTGAATACATATCTCCTTCCATAAATTGTTCGACGAGCACTTTTTGTATTTTGGGAATGCTATGTTTTTTTTCTTCTACCCGCATTTTTTTAAACAATTTATGGAGTATATTTTTGAGTTCATCTTTGTGAAAACACAAACTCACATACTTGCTTGCCGCAAGACCGGTTGGTTTTGCAATCATGGGAAAACCTATTTTTTCTTCGATTTTTTTTAAAGATTTTTTTGACGTATCAGATACCACAGTATATGCGGGACTGATTTTTTTATTGTAGGTATAGAGGCGTCGGCGCATGAGAAGTTTATCTGTTGACCAGATGAGTGATTCGCTCGTCGGACTTTTGGTATAGGGGATATGTGGTACGACCTTTGCAAGCAGCGGAATATGATACTCGCCGCGTGCAGTAACTGAAAATATATGATCTTTGTATGGCAATAAGGCTTTTTGCGTCGCAGTCAGATTATCGAGATCGCAGGAAATGGAAATATCGATTTTTTGTTTTTGCAATTTTTCAAGCGGGACTTGTTTCGTTTTCGAATCTTGGATAAGTCCATATCTAAATTTGAGTCCGATTTTTTTTTCGTAATCTCTCACTTCTTCTATTGCTGAAGTTACTGTATTACCGACAAAGAAAATAATATCCTTTTTTGGTGATTTCATAATTAAGAACAATAAATTGAGACTACACGATAGGTCATGCATCAAAAAAAGTCAAGTGTTCGTGTGCAGGTTGACTTGAGGATTTGTGTTATGTGAGAGTAGCTCAGGCTTAATTTTTGAATATGTGTTGATCATCTGTTTTATTCCTGTCTTACTGAGGAGTCCTTTGTGCGCGCCAAATTCTTGGATAAGGCTGCTTGCATTGGCCGTACCCCACTCCATTGCGCAAGGAAGTGTTTTTCCATTGATTATCGCGGACAAAAAGCCGCTTGCATAGGCGTCTCCCGCACCTGTTTTAGCAACAACATCAACAGTAAATTTTGGCATGTGGTAGATGCCGTGCTGCTTTGAAGCCCATGAACCTCTTGCACCATCAGTCATGGCGACTATATCGATGCCGAGTTTGTGCAAGCCATGGATCAATTTTTTTTCATCCCCTTTTGTCCCGGTAAATAGCTCGGCCTCCTGTTTATTTACAAAAATCAGATCTAGATAGGGGAATATGTTTTTGAGTGCAGCAAGACCGTATTTTTTTTGATATGAACCCGGATTGAATGCCAGTTTGGTATCTGGATGTTTTTTAAGATAATCGAGAAGTTTTGTTTGAATTTTTTCAAACGATTTGCCAAGCGAGGTATAATAAATCCACTGAGTTTTTTCAAGTTTTGGAAAACGATAATTTCTATCCACATAATAGGAGAGCACGGTGCGCTCCCCATTAAAATTAAGCACGACGGAATATCGAGTTTCCTTACCTTTTAATTTTTTTACAAAACGTGTATCAATACCTGCATGAGTTAATTCATGCAAAATAGTGATGCCATTGATATCATCCCCAAGCTCAGTAACGATTGCGGTTGAATTTCCCAGTTTTTTGAGACCCATTGCCACATTTGTTGCGTTGCCTCCAATGGATTGAGACATATGCGTAATGGGAATTTTGTCGGCATAGGCAACACAGAGTTGTGATACGCCTTTTTTCGTATTTTTTAAAACCCGTGCGTCCTCGATCATAAGAAATATATCGAGGGTAGTATCGCCGATAATAGTGATGTCAAACATATGAAATTAATGGATACGAAATACGAAAGATACGAAATTACGAACATATACATTTTACTTTCGTAATTTCGTACTGTTCGTATTTCGTATTCTGTTATTTACCTAAATGTTTAACTCGCTTCAATTCCAGTTTGTCGTGTGTATGGAGTCCGCTTAGAATTTCAATAAATTCTATCATAGAGCCAAGTCCTAAACCTGCCATAGCAACCATAAAGACGCGATTGTGGATATAAAGCGCATAGACAAATAGACACGCGGCGCCAATGAAAAAAATAAGATCTTGGCGGCGTTCGGTTTCAAGAAATACGCCATAGGTGATGAGAATGGCTCCAAGTGCCGCCACAATATATATCAGTAGTTCGGGAATTTGAATTGGGAGAAATGGGAAGATATTTTCGAGCATCATAAAAAATTTTAAAAGATAGATAGTATCTAGATAATTACTGTGTAAAAACTCAAAACTCTAATATCGTTCGACTGAGCTCAGTTCTGGTGACATCACTGGAACCACGTCGAAGTCTAAATCCAAAACAATACTAAAATTCAAATAAAAAAACGTTTAAAATTATATTATGCTACTGTCTCAAAATACAAGTAACAAGATACAAGATACAAACAAATCTCAAATAACAAATTTCAACAACACCTCTTACAAAGTAAGTTTGGAAATTGTAATTTGAAATTTATTTGTTACTTGTATCTTGAAATTGTAGAAAAACAAATTGAATCTAATTAGCTTTTACCGTCTTATACTATAGTATACCACATACCGCTTCAATACAATAGATTAGTTTTTGTGCAAGAGATATAGTGTGTTGTTCGGATTTAAGCCTTCAATTTTTTTAGACTCTAGTATCTCATAGTTTTCAAGCGGTGAAAAGCTGACGATGTACTCTTCGGTATTATTTACAAACAAACTTCTAATCCACCATGGTCCTGTCCATCGTCCGTGAGGGGTTCCGTCTTGTTTTGCTTCATATGCTGACCAGTAGGCATGCCAGCCATTCCATTCATAGCCTCCATCTATGTCGTGAGTTTTTACGCCTTGTTGTATCACGGCTTTTGTCGCGAGTTCCCAACGTGCATAGTTCCATGCGAGATAAAATTTTGTTTGGCTGATACTGTATACAGACATGATGCCGATACTTACGATTAATACGAGAACACTATATTTTTTGAAATCAAGATGACGCGCGACGACAATACTTACTATGACAAATAAGGGAAGATAATATCTGTCAAAACCGGTGAAGATGAGCAGTGGAATAAGATACAAAATTGCGTATATGTATACAAAGCCTACAGGTTTTTCATAGATTTGTTTTCTACTTAGTAGATAACATAGATACCCGCCGCTTAGTGCACTGAGTATCGTTATGAGCCCCCAGATTTGAGTTGAGAATAGCGGGACGAGGGACCCGCGAATTACATTGTGTATGGGTCCGATTCCTTGGGCGACAATACTATTAAGTACATAGGGAAACTGCATATCGAGTGTCCATTTGATGATAAGCGCACTGAGTAACACACTGATGACACATGCGACAAAGACTTTATTTTTTATTTTTTTAAAAAAATTTTTACTGATATATGCACTATAAAAAGGTATGGTAAAAAAACCGAGATACATGATGCTATACCAAGACCACCAGATGGCATGTTTTCGTGTTTGGAATAATCCGCCCTCAATTTCATGCAGGCCAATGACTTGAGGGAGCATATTATTTTTTTGAAGCAGATAATAGAGGACGCCCCAGATAATCGTCGGAATGCCAAAAGACCAGAGTAGGTGTTTCCATGGGATAGCAGTTTTTTGCGTGTGTGGTAATTTTAAATTTTTTATGCGTATATATGCCTCATATATACCCGCTGCAATCATCACAAAAATATTTGTCTGCCGAATGAAAAATCCAAGTACGGAGCTTACAGACCCGACGAATATCCAGCCGGGTTTTCGTGTGTCAAAGGCCTGATAATACGCATAGATCGAACAGGTGAGGAGCATGAGTGCGGGAATGTCAGTCATGAAGGTAAACGAAAGACTATAAAAAATCGGATTGAGCCAGAGCGCAAGAACAATAAAAAAATTAAGGTGCGGTTTGTGATTGATTTTGTTTAACAATGCGTGAAACAGGATTAGTGTTGCAAGCGCAAGGACAAGAGTTGAAATTCTGAGAATGGTAAATGAAAATCCGAACAGTATACTCAGTCCTGCGCCATAGAGAATGGGTACATAAAATGTCGGGCCTGCAAAAGGATTCATGCGAAATTCACCGGTGTCGACCCAGTGTTTCAAAATTTCGGTATGCACCCAATCATCATTGAGTGCGAATTCTCCGATTGGACTGATAAAGAAAAATTGTGTTAAGAACAATAGGGTGATGAGGAGGGGATAAATCCACTTCTTCATAAATGATATTATTCTAAAGTAATTTTGGCATACATACAAGCATAATTTAGGTTTAAGATATGTTGTAGTATAACAGATATTATGATAAATATTAAGCGAATATTAGACAAATATTATTTCAGATAATTAATATATCATCAATATCTGTCTAATATATATGTTAATATTGTTGTAACTACTCTCTCCTAATCCGTTTAAACTTTGAATTAAGAACTTCGAACTACGCCTCCCATTTATTAATATATTCAATCGCGGAAAGTGCGGCGGTAACTCCATGACCAGCGGCAATTGCAATTTGTTTGAAGGGAACATTGGTCACGTCTCCTGCGGCAAATACACCTGAACAGTCGGTTTCACATTT
>JACPGR010000077.1 GCA_016182415.1 Candidatus Magasanikiibacteriota bacterium | reverse complement strand
CAGGGTGGCAATAATGCAGGACACACCGTCGTAGTTGGCGACAAAGTCTACAAACTACATCTCATTCCTTCAGGAGTAATTTCTCCAAACGCAACATCAGTCATTGGAAATGGGGTCTTGGTTGACCCAAAGGTTTTGCTCGAGGAGTTGAAACAACTCAAAACGCAAGGTATTGATGATCCAAAACTATTGGTAAGTGAACGCGCGCATGTCATTTTACCCTACCACATCGCGATGGATGAGGCATTGTCCGAACATCAGGGTAAGCTGGCAGCGGGAAGCACCAAGCGTGGCATTGCCCCTGTCAGCGGAGACAAAGTATATCGGCATGGAATTCGAGTAGGAGATTTGCTTGAACCGAAAATTTTTAAAGAAAAATTGGAAAAGGCATATGCATTTAATGTAGATATACTCAAAAAAGTTTTTAATCTTGAATTTGAATTATCATCTGAACAAATTTTTGAAGAATACATCGCATATGGAACACAATTGAAAAACTATCTTCACGATACCGAGCTCGAACTTTTTCAGGCATTCAAATTTGGACAAAAAATTCTTTTTGAAGGTGCGCAAGGTATGTCACTTGATCCGGATCATGGCATGTACCCGTACACGACGAGCACTAATACTGTCGCAGGCTATGCAGAAGTCGGATCAGGTGTTGGATTTAATTGCAGAAAAAAAATAATTGGAGTGGTGAAAGCCTATGTCAGTCGAGTGGGTAACAGTCCATTTACCACAGAAATTCTCGACGAAACCGGAGACGCGATTCGTGAAAAAGGATTTGAATATGGCACCACGACCGGCAGAGCTCGTCGTATCGGGTGGCTGGATCTTGTGCAAGTACGCCAGTCAATTCGTACAAGCGGACTTACAGACATTGCCATTACTAAGCTCGATGTCCTCAGTGGTCTTCCCGAAATCAAAATCTGTGTTGCATATAAAGTGAATGGTAAAACAGTAACAGAAATGCCGGCAAGTCTTGAGGCAGTCCGAAGTGCTGAGCCGATGTATAAAACCTTGCCAGGTTGGGGTGAATTTGATAGTGTACTCAAAGCACGAATCAAACAAGAAGGTTTTGACGCGCTTCCAGAGAATGTGCAAAAATATATTAAATTTATTGAGTATTATGTCCAGTGCCCGGTCCCTATTATTTCTTTCGGGGCAGATCGGAATGATACACTCCTCAAATAATATGTTCACCCTCTCCCCCCTCGACAACCGATATAAACACGAGACGAAATCACTTCGTCCCTTTTTTTCTGAATTTACACTGATACGATATCGTGTGTTGATTGAAATTGAATATCTAATTGCACTAAGTCTTGAAAAAGGAGTTGAAGAATTGAAACCATTTTCAGAGGAAGAACAAAACTCATTACGTGATGTCTACAAAACATGTACAAAATCACACGCACTACGAATCAAAGAAATAGAACAGACGACAAAACACGATGTCAAAGCTATCGAATATTTTTTACAAGAAAAATTAGAACTATTACAACTTGATCACGCGATTCCCTTTCTCCATTTTGCACTGACTTCTGAAGATATCAATAATATCGCATACACACTCATGTGGAAACATGGTCTTGAAAAAATATACATTCCACAATGTACACAACTCATTGATACACTTTCAACGCAAGCAAAAAAATATGCGAATCTCCCCATGCTTGCCATGACCCATGGTCAGCCGGCAAGCCCGACAACGGTTGGGAAAGAATTCGCCGTATACTTGCATCGCCTCAATCGCCAGTTATCACAACTCAAAAATCAACAATTTGAGGCAAAACTCAATGGTGCGACCGGCACCTGGGGAGCGCACATGAGTGCATATCCAAAAGTCGATTGGATCAATTTTAGCACGAGTTTTTTGAACAAATTTGGCTTAACCCAGCAAATTTTGTCAACTCAAGTCAACTCCTATGATTCACTTGCAGAGAGTTATCATACACTTACTCGAATCAATACAATTCTTACTGATTTATCTCGCAATATATGGCTTTATATCAGTCGGGGTATTTTTGTACAAGAAAAACGAAATGGCGAGGTCGGCTCAAGCACTATGCCACACAAGATAAATCCGATTGATTTTGAAAATGCGGAAGGCAATTTGGGCATTGCGAACAGTTATTTCAATCATTTGGCTTTGACACTCCCCATCTCCCGTATGCAACGAGATTTGAGTGGATCAACAGTAATCAGAAATCAAGGAATTCCACTCGCCCATTCTCTACTTGCGTGCAAAAGCCTCGTTAAGGGCTTACATAAAATTTCACCATCTGTTGAAAAACTTTATAAAGAATTGACTGAACACTGGGAACTTCTCGCTGAACCTATTCAGACAGTCTTACGAAAATATGGATATATAGACGCGTATGAACAGCTCAAAATACTGAGTCGTGGCAACAAGATCACTCGAGAAAATCTCGTGGATTTTATTCAAACTCTTAAAATACCCGATGAGGCAAAACGAGAATTGCGTGCGCTAAGTCCCGATACCTATATTGGAAAATCATCAGAATTGCTCAAAAACTTGCCTATAATATTCCAGATAGATTAATCCACACCATTTTGTGACAAATTAGTTGAACTATAGTATACTTAATGCATTAAGATATACCTATGAAATCAGTCAAATCTACACCTCAAAAGGCGCTTCAATCTGTCGAGCAAGCGTATATTGTTTTTCGCAAGAAGTTGGTCCAAATTCAAAAAAAACGAAGAAAACTTATTGATAAAGTATTACAACAAGATACCGATAAAAAAATTGAACAATTGAAAAAATCTATTGCCACCAGTAAATAAACTATTTTTTTATTCTTACATCACTATATGGAAGATACTCTTGAAATTAATCCTAGGTTACCATCAAATGAGATAAAACTAAAATCACCGGAGGTACGGATCGTTACTACATTTGAGGAAGCCCGGAGCAGAATAAAAGCACTCAGTGATCGAGCCGATCTTGCTGTAACCCAAGAACTAGAAGCAATTCAGACTTTTTTAGATACCCAAAGTGATGTCGCTCCAGAGATGGTCGAGCAATTTGATCAACTTACGAGAGATTTAGCAGAAGCCAAAAGTGCTTTTGATCAGGTTACAGAAGCTGCATCGGCTGGTAAGGTAGCGGAAACACCTGAACAAAAATTAGAAAGAGAACGAGCGAATGAAGTGGAAAAAGAAAAAGTACCATGGTATACCCACAAATTAAACAAAGCAGAAATTAAACCGCGAGCATTACTGGCTACCGTCAAAGGAACAGCACCGGACGCACTTTTAACGTATATCAACGATAGAATAAAGAACGATGGGTCACTGTCTGTTGAGTTGTCGCGGGCAGAAAAAGATACGACAGATCGTGTAGTAAAAGAGGGTATGAATGAGTATGAAAAAACAGCACGATCTCAAGGAAAAACTTTATCTGAAGAAGAAAAAAATGATAAAAAACGAGAATTGCTCGGTGATGCGCTGGCAGAGGTATTATTGCAAAAAAATCCGCAAGAGGTACTAAATTATTTGATTGATACGGCCAATATTCGATTGGAAGATTTTTCTCGAGAAATGGGAAAACATATTTCTCCGAAAGAATTTACTGTTGAAAAATTAGCTCATCTTCCACAGGAAGCTCGGGCTGGTATTATCGCCCAAATACCAGATGATTCGATTATAACTGGCCAGCTAGTACCGAAAATTTCAAATAGTCCGGGTGTTCGCGATGGGGTACCGCAGAGCATGATTGCCTACACTCCAGAATACAGTGCGAGAGAAACAGCGACCGTAGCGGAGCACGGGAAAAAAATTTCTGATCTACTAAATACTGTATTACCAGAGCTTGTAGCAGCCTATACGCAGAATAAGCAAGATTTTGGAAGCGAAACTGATGATAATCGTAGGGATGTATTGTTGAAAGAAAGAAGAACACTTGAAGAAAAGTTACCAGAAAGTTTTGGATTAGTAGTAAAAGAAATAACTGGATTATTTGTGTTCAAGCCAAGAGCTATTTTGAATCAAAATACACATGATTGGACCGAATATCTGGAACAACTTAAAAAAGAATGCCTCGGACAATCATCTTATGTTTTAAGTCCTCTCGGTGAAAAAATTAAAAAAAGAAAACAGGAAACAGAAGGTGAACAACTGGTAAGAGAAAGAGATTACAATCAATTTGAAAAGGCAATGAAGCCTGTAGACGAAACAGAACGAGGAGTGAAGACCGTGGAGGAAAATAAACCGATAATAGAGCAATACCTAGCCATAACGTCAAGGGTGGTGGCTATGGTCGGCGAGGGCGAAAACAGTAAGGGGATAATTCAAACACAATTGAACAATGCAACTACTATTGAACGAGTCAATCAGGTTCTTGTCGCCGTTACCCATAAACAAGAGGCTTTGCGTACGAGTTCTGGTTCACTGCGCCAGGAGCTGATGGATATTTCTCCAGCACTTCGGAATATTTTGGGGGTAAAAGAAGCCTTGAAAAAAATCGTGTCTGTTCAACAATCAAGGGTTGAGCAGCCAGCACTTCAGACCTATGTGGAAACACAAAAGAGAGCTACCAATGAGAGGATGGCTTCCGTGTTATTGAATGTAAGTGGAATTACTGATTATCAAAATCCATCCAAGTTTAAGAATTTAGAACGCCTTTCTCGTGAGTTTGAATTTTTGAAAAACGAAGCTGAAAGAAAAATAAAGACGCTTCAAGAACAAGAACTTAAAGAAGAAGAGCAAGCTGGAGAATTACAAGAAATACAAGGCACTATTACATCTATACAGGAAATGTTGAGTAATTTAGAACAGAATTTTGGGGAATATAATACAAAAAAAAATGAAATAGGAGATCAATTAAATCAGGAAATAGCGAATATTGATAACACGGCACAACCCGGTGAATTATTAAAATGCATTGATCTTTTGCGAGGATACAATGAAGTTACTTTCAGTTTTTTAAGTAGGTCAAAAGAGGTGGATACAATAGATGGTAAAAAACAAAAAGTCAATAAGGATAGTTTGCCAAAACTAATAGATGAAACCAAAAAAACAATAGAAAGACTAAGAGAGGCGTTTGAACGACAAAAAAAAGTGGACAGAACCAAGGCTAAACAAAGAGCTACGGATCAGTTGAACGCTTTGAAAGATAGTCTGGGAAGAAAATTTGCACCGATAACAGAATCTTTGGATAAACTAAGAAACAATACTCCTAAATATCCTGCCAATAAACAAGCTATTGGTGCTGTTTTGCCAGATTTAGAGAGACGCAATAGTGGTTTAGTAGATAAATTTCGGAATGAATAGGTTTTTTCCATTTGGGGATAGTAGAGACACAACTATCACTTGGGAGCGACATCACACCACATAACCCTTGCGACGTGTTGTACACTATGTGAGAACTATGCAATACTCGCCAACACGAAATTTGCTCGGAGGATTTCGACAGCCCCATTTTCGGGACTGCGGTGATGAATTTGCGTTTTCAAAATTTTATGATATCAACCCTTACTCACGGTAAGGGTTTTTTTATATATGCATCCATGGGATTTGAAAAGTCAATTTTTGAATGAAGTCAAAAACCGAGGTGGTTTTGTAAATTGTCATGCTCATCTTGATAAAGCATGCTATATCAGAAGAGAAACGCTCGCTTCTAGTATGGTACGTATGGAAACTAAATGGAATATGAGTCTTGAAACTGTTGCGTTAGAAACTTGAGACTGCCTAATATTACAAATCACAGTGTTTACAAAGTTTCTAAACAAAAACGTCCAAATATCGAGACACTCATTCGTGAACATCGCTTTGACTTGATTATCAATATCCCTTCCCCCGAAGGAAATGGACAAACCAAAACAGATGGAGAGACAATACGTGAACTGACAGTAGCCCAAAATATTCCCTTAGTAACTGATATAGAAGTTGCAAGACACATGAGCGAAAAAATAAAAAATCACGAACATGGGATGTAAATTACGGCAAAAATCAAATGAAAAATGCAAGTTGTTAAAAAAATTATGGTATTGCTAAAACATAATTTATTATGTATGCTACGTGACATATATTCATTAATTTATTTATATGGCAACAAAACGCTACCATAATATTGTCGATATCAAAAAATGCAAAGAACAAATTTTGGATAAAAAAATCGTAAAAAAATTTATTCACGAGGCAACTCAAACATGCGGCATGAAAATTCTAAAAGGGCCTCTTGCGATTGATGGAGTTCCGGAAAATCCAGGTGTCACCACATTTGCAATCATCGATTTCTCCCACATCTCAATCCATACATTTTCAAAAGACATGACTGCACTTATCGATATTTTTTCATGTAAACCTTACACACGAAAAAAAATAATTGACCTATGCAAAAAGTATTTTGCAACTGAAAAATCAATAGTCCACCAAAAGGAAGTTTGGTGGGGAAAATAATAAAAACTCAAAACTACTCTATGCGCCATCTCATCTCTCTTAAAGAACAGTCAAAAGAAGATATATTGACTATACTTACGCTTGCACAAAAAATAAAAGCAAAACGAAACGCGGGAGAGCTCACCAATTATGTACAAAATCAAACACTTATTATGTTATTTCAAAAAACTTCTACGCGAACTTGACTCTCTTTCGAAGCAGGAATGACTGAGCTTGGTGGACATGCGATTTTTCTTGACTCACACACGAGTCAATTTGCACTGACTGACTTTCGAGATGAAATCCAAGCAATGATGCGCTATGGTAGTGTACTCATGTTTCGAGCACACAAAGCATCAGACGTAATAACAGCATCTTCACTCAATAAAATTCCAGTGATTGACGCATGTAGTGAAAAATATCATCCTGCTCAAGCATTGAGTGATTTACTTACGATGGCAGAACATTCAAACGGAATTGAACATGTAAAAAAAATCGTCTGGCTTGGTATTAAAAATAATGTATCAAACACACTTATGCTTGCCTGTACAAAATAGTGTCGACCGAGAACTAAATGTAATGGCTCCGGCAACAGGAAATGCAACTCGAACACTAGATCTTGCAGAAGCCATGAAGAGACGCAGATTATGTACATACTGATACATGGATGGACATGGAGTATTTTGAAAATGGAAAAATCAAAACGGAATTTCAACAAATGTATGATGAGCGAATTACCAAATTCAAACCCTATCAAATCAATGCAGAGCTTATAAATACCTATGCACCAAATTGCAAAATTATGCACTGCATGCCATGTCATATCGGATATGAAATCAGCCGGGACGCCATCAATCACCCAAACTCAATCATATTTTGACCAAGCAGAAAATCGCATGTATATGCAAAAGGCGATGATTATATGGTTGCTTGAAAAAGAACATCTTGTTTAAAATTTCGTAACTACTCACCACCCCATGTCCTGTGAACGCAATTCATCCCGTTCGGCTGAGCTCAGTTCTGGTGACATCACTGGAACCACGGTGAAGCCTCACACCTCTCTTGAGAGAGAGGGGAAACACGTGAGTCTCCAGTCTCCCTCTCTTTCCAAGCTTCGCTGTGAACGCTCAGCTGAACAGAGAAGGGCGGGCCCGTAAAGGCCACACGGTGGCCACGTGCCACTTTGCGTGGGGGTGAGTTGCGTTCACAAAAAACTTCCGCAAATCGGAAGTTTTTTATCTTTTGTAGTTTTGCATATTTTGTAGGTTCGCATTTTTTTCGTAGTTCCGCATCACATAATCACACTCCAAAAAACCCTTTCCGTTTCGGCAACTGATTCACCATCTTTTTCATATCCTTAAAGTCAGCCTTACTAATCGTACCGCTCGTATACTCTTTACGCAGATCTTTGATCATCGATCTGCGGGCAATACGACTCACCCCATGCCCCACCTGCGTAGCTCGAATATGCGATTCGACAATATCAAGAAACTTCTGTTGATCTGCTTTGCTAATATTTTTGAGTGTCGCACGCTGTTGCCGTACTATGCGATATAAATGACGCTCAATACCCCGCGGACCCTTACGCAAAAATCCGGGACTGCTGGTATCAATGCCTGTATTGAATTTCGATGTTTGTCTGGTCGCCTGAGCTACCGCAGCTTCAGTAGCTTTTCGTTCGCGAATAGACTTACGAATATGCTGATAACGCAATTGGTCTCGGACCGCATCTTGATCAATTCCATCATCAAAATTTTTGACATTACCACTATCTGGATGCGCGATTGAAGTAGACACATGCGAATCTTGCCCGATTCGGCTAATTGAACTCACTGCATGCAAACCCACTTGATCTTGTCCAACCCGATATATAGAACTCATTGCGGGTGTGGTGTTGACATGCGATGATACCGAAGAGACGGAAAACGAAGCACGAGAATTTGAAGATCCCTTGCGCATATCTTTAGCAGGTATTCCCGGTGTCGAATCAAATTTTAGAGGATTAAGTTCCATATACAAAATATATATACTCATATCACACATGCAAAAACTCTTCCACCACCTTCATCATATCATCTTCATCAACAAACCATTGTATTGTGTTATCCCGCTTAAACCATGTCATTTGTCGCTTGGCATAATGGCGAGTATCTCGTTTGAATTGTTCTATTGCTTGTTCAAGACCTATACCCGTTTCGATGACTTGCCGAAACTGTCGATATCCAATACCGCTCATACTCGGTAATTCCCAACTATATTTTTGTCGCACCAAATCTGCTACCTCGTCGAGCAAACCCCGTCCAATCATCTCGTCAATGCGATGATGTATTCGAGCATATAATTCTTCGCGTGGTATATGTATGCCAACTTGCAAAAAATCAAATAGCCGATGACCTTTTTCACGTTGAGCTGAAAATTTTTCTCCACTCATAATACACACCTCAAGCGCCCGAATAATTCTGCGCTTATTTTTTACATCAACCGATGCCACCGCGTCAGGATCCAGATTCCCAAGCCATGCAAGCAATTCTCCAAGCGTCTTATCTTCAAAACTCTTCCGTAACTTTTTACTTGCAGGCACCCGCGGTATTTGCAAATTATCAACTAAGGCCTGGATATACAATCCCGTACCACCGACAACAATGGGTACCCTGCCTGCGCTGTGAATCATCTTGATATATTTGATGGCTTTATCTCGAAATTCTGCTACGGTAAATGTTTTACCTGGATCCACAAAATCTACCAAATGATGTGCAATACCATCGACAAAATACGTTTTTCGCAATCCATTCCATTTCCACTCTCCTACCGGTTTGGCAGTACCAATCGTCATTTTTTTATAAATCTGCCGTGAATCAGCAGAAATAATTTCTCCATTAAATTTTTTTGCCAGCCGTAAACCAAGCCAAGTCTTACCACTTGCTGTGGGGCCAAGTAATATAATTACCTTGGGGAGTTGTGCATGTTCTTTTCGCATAAAATCATCTTCTGTGGATATGTACTTGACTTCTCACACTGTTATGCTAAACTATTGTTGACAACCTCAGAGTCAATTAGACCCTGAAAACATCCGAGCTAAAAACTCGGTTGTTTTGTTTTTCAATAAGTTGTGATAAAATATCTTCGTGGAGTCGCCATAAGGGGCCACCGCAGGGTGCGGACTCTGAGGTTGTCGCTCGGAATTGAGGGGTTCGATTCCCCTTGGCTCCACACTGAAAACCGTCTTTGTGGCGGTTTTTAGTTTACTAAAAAATAACCAAGTCAAATAATTTAATATACTAGCAGTATACCATATTTCCCACTAAAATCCACATCTCCGCTTTTTCAATCTTCACAGAAACAATAGTTCCAAACAATTCTTCTCCTCCATCAAACATGACTCGTTTCATCTCAGATGAATTGCCCTGGCAAATGCCATTTTTATAGGTGTCGACAAGGACAGACACTTCTTTGCCAATATATGCTTGATTTTTTCGTTTGGTACTATCCTCCATGATATGCTGGAGTAGAAACCACCGTCGCTTCTTTTCTTCAACAGATACATCATCTACAAACATTTTTGCCGCAAGCGTACCGGAGCGCTGAGAATATTTTGCAGTATATGAAATATCAAAATCACAGTGCTGATACAAACTCACCGTATCGTGGAATTGTTCCTCAGTCTCTCCACAAAATCCAACGATAATATCCGTCGCAATCGCAATGCCCGGACGCTTCGCTCTGATTTTTTGTATCGTTTCAAGATACTGCTCACGTGTATGCCGGCGATTCATTTTTTCAAGCATTGCGGAATTGCCCGACTGCACGGGAAGATGTATAAAGTTTAGTTGCGTGGGCAATGTAAGTGCATCTATCATTTCGTCATCCATATAAATGGGGTGTGGCGCCGTAAAATGCACGCGCTCAATTCCCTCTATCTGATTTATTTCCCACAATAACTTCGCAAACTCATTTTTGTGATAAGGGTTTTGCGGAGAAAAGTATTCTTTGTCAGGCGCGATATAGTGATTGACGATTTGACCTAAAAGCGTAATCTCAAGACATCCATGATCTGCCAAATCACGCACTTCGTCGAGTATACTTTTGAGCGATCTATTTCCCTCAAGTCCGCGCGCAAAAGGGACGACGCAATAGGTACAAAAATGATTGCATCCTGTCTGTATAGTAACAAAAGCCTGCGCTTTCACATGATGTATCGGAGAAACACTCAAGTAATCTGCATCCAAATCAATCGGTCTCAAGTTCGGATTAAGCTCCGAGAGCCATTTGGGCAACATGACCATGTCTTTGGTCGGAAAAAATAGATCCACTCCCTGAATCGTGTTCTCAAGCTTCCCATCCTTATCTCGCCCAGGCATACAGCCGGTAACGGCGACGATCAGGTGCGGTTTTTTCTTTTTTAAAGCCTGAAAATTCCGCGTCATACCAAAAACCCTATCCTCTGCCGAAGCTCGGATACTACAGCTATTGATAAGGATCACATCCGCTTCCTCCGGCGTCTCGACTGACTGCATCCCCATCGGTCGCAAAATCGCCTCCACCCGCTCTGAGTCATTTTTATTCATTTGGCATCCGAAGGTGACGATGTGATACCCAAACGTCATCCCGAGCAAGCCCGCAGGTGACCCCGTGCCTGCCGGCAGGCAGGAGGGATTTTTCTTAAGTAAACTTTTGTCTAAATTCATGTTTTTTGATTTACTAAAAACTTATAACTACTCAGCCCCGCGTCTTATGAACGTAACTCATCCCCCGCCCTCCAGCGACGCAACTCTCCCCTCGCCCCTCTCTTACGAAAGAGAGGGGAAATACACATTCACGTGTCTCCTTTCTCTTCGGTAAGAGAAAGGCGGGCTCGTAAAGCCACGATGTGGCACGTGCCACTTTTCGTGGGATAGAGTTGCGTCGCTGGAGGGCGAAGGATGAGTTGCGTTCACAAGTAAAGCGAAGTAAACAATAATTTCTAAAAAATATTCTCAAAAACCCAGCATACCACACATCCCCCCCATTTTCAACCTCCATATTTTAGCCAAATTTTTGAAACATAAAAAAATATCTTGCTAATTTTAGGCATTTTTTGACTTGACAAAATAAAGGAAATGTGCTATACTAAATCTAATTAATCATAATTTTAACCTTTTTTATATGTTAGAACGATTTAATCCCTTTCACAAAAGTCAACAACAAGAAATGCCCCAAGCTAGCCTAGAAAGCCACGAAACCTCCAGATGGACACGCCTTGCAAAAAAATTTGCTGGCTTGTTAGTGGCAGCAGGAATAATGGGTGGCGCTTCTCAAAGTGCAGAAGCAAAACAACAACCACATGCTGAACAAGCCGATCAAATAGCTAGTGCTTTCAAAGAAACGGTCGGTAACCTAGGATCATCACCTGCTGAGTTTGCGCAAAAATTACAGGCTCAAATGAAAGGTACAAGTTTTAAACCCAACGAAGCCGATGTTCTTCAATATGCGTCAGTCATGAATAAAGACGGTACAAAAACACCATTGGGAGAAGTGGACAAAAAATTTGATACGACTAAAGGCGATAATGGTAAATCTCGAGAAATAACTGGCCGAGGCAAGCTATCTGATAGGAGGGTGGCCAATGTGGCGGATGAAATGGCAACAATACGCGAACTGAGTCCTAAAGTAGAAGAAGAAAATGTGGATGCTAAATTGGATCAAGCCGTAAAAGCAGGATCAATAAATGCAATCAATGCAACTACCACAGAGGCACAAATAATATTGGCTGAAACAATGGGTACAGATTCCGAAGAACGTAAACGAGAACGAATAAAAGGGACTGATTCGGGTGTTACACAAAATCCAACTATTGCCTCTTACTCCACGAAAGGTTACGAAGCAAACCAGCTTATTGATTTGGCAACAGTACCTAACGTAGCAGCACAAAAAACGATGGAAGTTCTAAGGGATGCAGTAACAAAAATAGAAACAAACAATACCAAAAATGTTCCTTTGATCAATGAACAAATCGAAGCACTGAAAGAAACAGCAAACCCTGACAAAACATCAAACGAACCTACACTAGAATATTCAGCAGGTACAAAACGAATTCTTGCAGATTTACAAAAATCCGTGGCTAATTTATTTGAGAAAAAAGGCAAGTTGCCTACAAGTACCCGTGAATTCCTTGAAAATCTTGATGCAAGCTTAGAAAAAGCTACAGAAACAGATTATCAAGTGAAAAAAGAAAATTTAAAACAAATGAAAAAGACACTGGAAAATCTAGCAAGTTCTTCAGATATACCAGATGATGTAAAAAAGAATGCAGATCTGTTCTTAAATTCCCTAAGAGTTCTTAGTATCAATCCATCGGACACTGCACTTAGAGTTCTATATGAAAGATTAAAAAAATTACAGCCATATCTAGATATAACTTTTGCAGAACCAAATCTAAATTTAAAGAATGTTGATGATGTTGATACGGTTAGACCCATGGTAACAAGAAATACTGAAACAAAAGCGCAAAGAGAATTAAGAATTAACACGTTACGAGAAAAGTTAGGTCTTAATAAACCACAAGGTGGCAAACCTCTAACCCCAATCAAGACTGCTAAAAATCCTCCACACAATGTCACTCAAAAATAAACAAACCCTTAAAATCGGCTTCCAAGCCGGTTTTATTATTATTACCATTTTATTATCCCCGACTCTGGTAAAATTCACCAAAATATGCTTTAATATAGGTTGTTTTCAACATACAACTGAAAGTCCCGATTCAGTCGGGACTTTCGCAATACAAATCACATGACCCTCCAACTCATCACCCTCATACTACTCCTCGCCCTCTCCGCCTTCTTCTCTGCGTCCGAAGTTGCGTTTGTGTCTTTGACCGACGCAAAAGTCGAGGCAATGATCAAACGAAAATTTCCAAGAGCGGAAAAAATTAGGGAACTTAAGAAAAATCCACGCAGACTGCTCATTATGATCCTTATTGGCAACAACATCGTCAATATCGGCTCAGCATCTCTTGCGACAGTCCTTGCCACAAGCTGGTTTGAATCAGCAGTCATTGGAATTACAACTGGGGTCATGACCATCCTCGTGCTTATTTTTGGAGAAATCATTCCAAAATCTTATGCGACCAATCATGCAAAAAAAATCGCCATTTTCTCTACTCCTATTTTCACGCTACTCCAATACATTCTCTATCCATTCATCATCATACTTGAATCAGTCACCAATGCCGTCGCAGGAAAACACGGAATAGACACCGTGAGTGAAGATGAGATCCGTGCACTTACCAAACAAGGAGCACGGCAAGGAACTATCGAAAAACAAGAACGCCTGATGATAGAGCGCTTATTCAAATTCAATGACATTACCGCAGAAGACATCATGACTCCGCGCGTCATGGTCACCTTTATCGAAGACACACTTACGATTGACGAAGTTACAGAAATTATTGAACGCAGTACACATTCACGATATCCTGTCATCCACGATACTCCTGATACGATAGTTGGTTTTGTACACTCCCGCGATGCGCTTCTCGCCCACCACAACGATAAAGAAAACCAACCTATCAAACAAATCATACGCCCGATTGTGGCTATTCCGCGTCAAATGAAAATTGATGACTGTATGCGTGAATTCCAAAAACAAAAAATTCATGTGGGGGTCGTAGTCGATGAGTATGGTGGTACCGAGGGAATTGTCACACTTGAAGATGTCATTGAGGAACTTGTGGGTGAAATTACTGATGAGTATGATGTAGATAAGGTATAAAAACAAAATTTCCATATTTCTCTTGTTTCTGCTATACTACATCTATACACGTAATACAACACTATGCCAAAAGATTCTCAACAAGACAAAGTCAGTTTTGAAAAAATGCGATCTATTTTTTTCTTTGGAATTATTGGATTACTCACCATCGGTGTGTTATATCTATTTGCGCCATTTTCTTATCCGATATTTTGGGCAGCGGTAGTTGCAATTATGTTTTATCCGATACATACACGAATAGTACGTATCACAAAAAAAGAAGGACTTGCATCAATGCTATCCGTCATACTTATTTTTTTGATTATTTTTATACCACTCATTTTTCTTTCTACAATTTTGATAAAACAATCACATGATCTTTATATCACGGTATCAAATAGTGAGATCATACAAAATCCCGACCACGTATCAAGCTGGCTTGAACAAAACAAACTCACTGCTCCATATTTTGTAAAAATACAAAATGACTGGGCAAATTATGCAACAAAAGCAATCCAATGGGTAAGTAACTTTTTGTTCACAAGTATCAAGAGTATCACACAAAATTCGCTCAATTTTATACTCATGACCTTTATCATGTTTTATACACTCTATTATTTTTTCAAAGATGGCGCCCAAATGCTCCATCGCATCATGCAACTATCTCCACTCGGGGATGACTACGAGGAAATGCTCTATCATCGTTTTACTTCCACGACTCGCGCAACACTCAAAAGTACGCTTATCGTCGGCACTATTCAAGGTGTATTTAGTGGTATATTATTTTGGATTGCAGGTATTGAGGGTGCATTTATTTGGGGCGTTATCATGACCATTATTGCCATCATCCCTGCGATTGGCACACCAATTATCCTTATCCCTGCCGGTCTGGTGATGCTGGTCATAGGTAATTTTTGGCAAGGAATTCTCATACTTATTGGATCAGCGGTGGTCAGTATATTGGATAATATCATCCGCCCGCCACTTATTGGAAAAGATATACAGATGCACCCGCTCGTGGTATTTTTTTCCACACTTGGCGGTATT
>JACPGR010000075.1 GCA_016182415.1 Candidatus Magasanikiibacteriota bacterium | reverse complement strand
CCGAAGGCACTCAGTCACACCAGCAATTCAAACTCAAGGGGCTCGGTGTGCCACATTTGCATCATGGTGGACAAGGGGATCAGTATGTCAAAGTAATTGTCGACGTGCCAAAAAAGATTAGTAGAAAGGGGAGGAAGATGCTTGAGGAGCTTGCGGGGGAGTTGTAGGGACTTGTTACACGGATACGCGGATTAACGCTGATGACGCAGATAACGCGGATTTGTACGGATTCAAAAATAAAAAACTCTCTTAGCGAGAGTTTTTTATTTTTGTGAGGTCTTGGTTGATTATTATCGGCTTCATAGCCTTGATTTCAGTCTCATAGCTTACTTCAGGAATTGGGTTGAGTAAGAAAATTTGTTTGCGTAAAAAATACGCCACACCCATCTCAAGAAATACATTTCCGCCAATGTAATTTGTTGTACCATTTTTATCGAAATTGAGTATGAGTATTGCATCGGCGTGTTGGATCAGATTGAGATGGTTTCTCATCGCATCATGATTGTATTTTTCATTAAGCTTTATTTCTTCTTGTTCATCAGAATTTTTTCCAAGATATTGATCGTTTGATTCGACAATGTATACATCATGACCAAGTCGTTCCAACTCGGTTTTGAGGGCTGGAACTTTATCTGCAAATTGCATGCTGTAGCAGAGGGTGATTTTCATATTATTATTGTGCATCTAAAATTTTATTTACCTCCGCGTCAGCTTCTTTATTAAACTCTCGACGTATATGTTTATACGTCACTTTTTTAAATTCAGATGCAACATTATATGCCTGCACAAATAATTTTTGGATTGCAGGATGTTTTACTTTCCATCTGCCACTGAGTTGTTCAATCACGAGCTTGGAATCCGCAAGACAGTCTACCTCAGTTGCACCAAGAGCTTTGGCTTTTTTGAGTCCGGATATTATCGCAGAATATTCGGCGAAGTTGTTTGTTTGGATTCCTAAAAATTCTCCGTATGCTGATACGATTTTTTTTGATTCATCTTTGAGTACAATGCCTGTTGCTGAGGGGCCTGGATTTCCTCGCGAACCTCCGTCGGTGTAGAGAAATAGTTTCATAACTTTTACTTGTTACACGGATACGCGGATTAACGCTGATGTCGCGGATAACGCGGATACCCATTTAAATTTTTGCCTTAGGATTTAGTATACGTTTTGGTTTAAGATGTTTGTCTCTAAAATTAACAAGAATGCAGAGTTTGAGATTCAAAGCTTCTAAATAACGTAAACATTGATAATATTCTTCTTTTCCTACAAAATTTATTGTCTTTACTTCAAGAACAACAAGATCCTCTATCAAAAAATCAATTCTATTTCTACCTTTCATTTCTCCTTCAAAACTTGGTGGTAAAATTTTTTCACGTTCAAATTTTAAGTTGTTTTCTTTTAATGATTTTTCTATCGCATCACAAACTTGTTTTTCATTTTTATATCTACCAATTGTATTGTGAATTTCAAACAGTATTCCATTTAATTTATAAGTTAGATCTGAATACAATAAATTACTTTCTTTTTCGTCAGTGTTAAAAATTAGATCATCTGCGTTATCTGCGACATCAGCGTTAATCCGCGTATCCGTGTCACCAGCCGTATTATCTCTTCTTTTGAGATCAATAATCGTCAATTGCAAGTCTCTATTTCCATTCCATTCATTCACATCAATCTCAAATACGACATCTATTTTATCACCGGCTTTTAGTGTATCACACCAATTTGGTTCATTGCCATTGCACATACTCCAGGCGATTGATTTACGGATTTTGTTGTCTTGTTTGAGGGTCATGTTGAGATGTTTGAAGTCTCGTCCCACTGCTTTGAGTGAGAATACTTCTACATCTCGCGACAAGTATTTTGGTTTTTCATTTGCCATACCAAAGGGTGCGAACTTTTCGAGCAAATCATAGAGTTCCCAATCCACATCGTTCAATTGAATCTCCGTATCAATATTAAGAATCGGTGTAAGATCCACTCCATCCATTTTTTCTTCAAATTTTTTATTAATTTGAATCTTGAAATCTTCGTATGCTTCCTGGCTTGCGAGCGTGAATCCGCATGCCATCGGATGGCCTCCAAATTTTGAAAATAATTCCGGTAGTTCTTGGAGACATTCTATGAGATTGAAACCAGAAATACTTCTACCGGATCCGGTAATTTCTTCATTGTTGAGCGCCATGACAAGTGCAGGCTTTTGATATTTTTCTTTGAGTTTTCCTGCAATAAGTCCGACAAGACCCGTAGGCCAGCCTTGCCCAAGTACACAGATGACCGGGCTATCCTGAGCTTCTACTTGTTTGATTGCGTCAGCTACGAATTGTTCGGTCATCACTTGTCGTTCTTTATTATTTTGGTCGAGTTCGTATGCCAAATCCACCGCATCAGTCCCACGGTCTGTCATGAGTAGATTATATGCGACGTTTGCATGATTGATTCTGCCGGCTGCATTGATGCGAGGTGCAATTTGAAAACCAATTGTGTAGGCATCAAATTCTCGTTTTTTGGTGCCATCATTTTCAAGTAGACGCGCTTCGAGTAGCATTTTTTGTAAACCCAGACGTTTGGTTTTGTTGAGCACAATTAATCCATACTTCGTCAATGTTCGAGATTCACCAATGAGTGGTACCATGTCTGCGACACTTGCAATCGCAACCATATCGAGAAGCCATTTTTCATGTGTGCTATGTTCGACACCATTTGGAAGTAGTGCATTTGTTTCTATGTGTTTTTTAAGTAAGGCTTGAATCAATTTGAATGCGACTCCTCCGCCGGCAAGTCCTTTGTCCGGATAAGATTCACCTTCGATTTTTGGATGGATAATTGCATATGCAGGAGGGAGTTCGGCTGGAATGCTATGGTGGTCGGTAATAATAACGTCTATACCTAATTCGTTTGCGCGAGCTACTTCTTTGGTATTGCTAATACCACAGTCGCAGGTGATGATAAGCTTGGTTTCTTCTAAGGCAAGCAGTTCGACAGTCCGTATATTCAAACCATACCCATCAGTTTCACGATGGGGAAGAAATACATCCACATTATCGCATCCAAGTGCTTTGAGTGTTGACACAATGATGACTGATCCACTCACCCCATCAGCATCATAATCTCCATGGACGATAATTTTTTCTTTTTTTTCAAGCGCTTCAAAAATTCTTTTTACTGCTTTTTCCATATCTTTGAACAAATATGGATCATGTACATCAGTCGAATAATCGGGTTGTAAAAATTCATCAATTTCTTTTTGAGTTCTCAAATTTCTATGATACAGCAGACGAGCTACGATTTCGGGTAGCTCGGGAAATTGTTCAAAAAAAGATTGTGGGGGATTGGGGAGTAGTTTCCAGCGTTTATTCATGTGGTATT
Source organism: Candidatus Magasanikiibacteriota bacterium (assembly GCA_016182415.1). Taxonomy (GTDB): domain Bacteria; phylum Patescibacteriota; class Patescibacteriia; order Magasanikbacterales; family UBA922; genus JACPGR01. The sequence goes on along the minus strand of JACPGR010000075.1, from coordinate 3,092 downwards.
AGGTTAATTTCAGCCATACGAATTTATTCTAATTTACAAATAACTACGAATGGTTTTTGAGTTCGGTTTCACATAATAATTTTCGGCAGGTGCATGAATATCCCAGTTGATATATGCTTAGTGTTGTTGGGATAATTTTTTGATTGAGATCAATATTGTGTGGAACCCTTGCATAGGTAGTAATGTGTGGTTTAAACAAATTAAGAGAATGTTCTGTTCTAAAATTTTTTACATATATTTTGTGTTCATCAGGAATTTGTTCTTGCTTATTTCGGACAAACATTTTATCTTGTACAGTAATATCAATTAGATATTTTTGCAATTCATTGATCAATTGTTTATGTAAATCGAGTAATTGTTTTGATTTTGTAAGTGAAAGTGAGTCATCTTTCTCATCGTCAAAACTAAGTGTAAGCGCATTGTGTTGTTTCGAGATTTTCTGCATTTGTTTTGCGATATTTCCAATATCTTTTTCATCAATCACTCCCATGAGTAAGGAAATGTGTGGGATGTAATCTGTTTTACCCAGTTTAATTTTGGTTTTTCCTGCTTCAAAATTTTTAATATTACGTGCAATAATTTTTTCCTCAAGCTTTTGAGGAAGTCGAAGCACGATGTCGATGGCGATATCTGCCATAAGATTTAGATATTAGAGAATGCCGGCAGGACGGTGAAAAATAACATGCCGAATATCATAATGATCGCGACAATGGTCCAAGCGATGCGGAATGCTTTGCTTTTGTGTTTCATAAATTATACAGCTTAGTAAGCAGAGTATGCAGATTAAGCACTAAGCATCTAATATATAGTGCTTAATCTGCATATTCTGCTTAATTTGCTTATTTTTGATAAAATCAACGCTTTAATACTGCCAAATACGCCTCACTCGGAATATCCACTTTTCCTTTACCCATCGCCATCATTTTTTTCTTTCCTTTTTTTTGTTTTTCGAGCAGTTTGTTTTTGCGAGTGACGTCCCCACCATAGAGTTTTGCCGTTACATCTTTTCGAAGTGCGGAAATTCGTTCGCTTGCAATAATTTTACCACCAATTACGGCTTGAAGTTTTATGACAAATTGTTGTTTAGGTAAAGTATTTTTGAGTGATTCTACAATTTTTTTACCCACAGAATATGCATCATCTCGCCAGACTAGAGTCGCAAGCGCTTCGACTAATTCATCTGAAATCATAATATCTAGTTTTACTACATCTGTTTTTCGATAATCTTTTATTTCATAATTGAGCGACGCATAGCCACTCGTCACTGTTTTTAGTTTATCATAAAAATCCGTGATAAGCGACGCAAGAGGCATTTCATAGTGAAGCATGGCGCGTTGGTCAGACCCCGTGCTCAAGTATTCGGTATTAGTATATATTCCTTTTCGTTCAGCGACAAGTCCCATTACATTTCCGATATATCCTTGTGGAGTGATAATGTCTACACTCATCCATGGTTCCTCAATATGTTCGATGCTTTGCACTTCAGGCAAATCCTGCGGACTTTTGACAATGAGTTCAGTTTTGTTTGTTTTAAATATTCGATATGCAACACTAGGTATAGTTGCAATAATATGTAGACCAAATTCACGCTTGAGTCGTTCTTGAAAAATTTCCAAATGCAACATGCCGAGGAAACCACATCGAAATCCAAATCCAAGTGCTTGAGATTGTTCAGGTTCGTAAAACAGTGCAGAATCATTTAATTTCAATTTATCCATTGCTTCGCGCAGTGCACTATAATCATCACCTTCCTGCGGGAAAATTCCTGCAAATACCATGGGTTTTACTTCTTTATACCCAGGCAGTTGCGCTTCGGCCGGATTTTTACTATGCGTTACCGTGTCTCCGACGCGCACATCTCCAAGTTCTTTGAGCCCTGTCACGAGATACCCGACATATCCATTTTCAAGTTTTGGATCGCTCACCATAGCGGGGGAATAATGACCTAAATCAAGCACCTCAGCTTCGCTTCCTGTCCCCATGAATTTTACTTTGTCACCTTTTTTTATTTCACCATCAAAAACTCTAATGGAGGCCACGACACCTCGATAATCATCATAAAATGAATCAAATATCATTGCTTTTGTTTTTTCTTGCTGTGTTGCACGTGGAGGTGGTACACGCCTGATGACTTCTTCAAGAAGTTCGGGAACTCCTTGTCCTGTTTTTCCTGAACATTGCAAAATATCTTCTCGTTTGCATCCAATAAGATGAATGATTTCTTGGCTTACTTTTTCAATGTCAGCATTTGGTAGATCAATTTTATTAAGCACCGGAATTATCTCAAGATTTTGATCCATTGCAAGATATAAGTTTCCAATCGTCTGAGCTTGGACGCCCTGTGTTGCGTCGACGAGTAAAATAGCACCTTCAACCGCGGCAAGTGATCGAGATACTTCATACGTGAAGTCGACATGACCGGGAGTGTCAATGAGATTTAATATATACATTCCGTTTTCAATTTCGTTTTTTGAATTTTGTATTTGTTTTGGATTTCGATATTCCTGCCTGCCGGCAGGCACGGTGGATTTCGAATTTATATAATTGTATTCCATTCGTACGGGCTGGAGTTTTATAGTAATTCCACGTTCTTGCTCAATTTCCATTTGATCAAGTAATTGCGCACGCATGTTTCTTTTTTCGACCGTATGCGTCAATTCCAAAAAACGATCTGCGAGTGTAGATTTGCCATGATCGATGTGTGCGATGATGCAGAAGTTTCGGATGTTATTCATATTTTGCGCGGATATGTGCGGATTTACATGCGGATAGGCGCTGATGTGTGTAAATAATCTTAAAGTATTATTGATATTTTAGCAAAATTTATGGTATAATTTTAGCATAGCTCATTCATCTTGGCAAGGGCTCTGGGCGACATGTGAGATTGTATTTTGGAATTTGTGGATAATTACGCTTGACAATACTATTACTATTCGTTAGTATTGATATATATGATCAAAACATTTTCATCCAAAGAAACTGAAAAAATTTGGGAAGGAGAATATTCCAAAAAATTTCCACTTATTATTCAAAAAAGAGCTCGGATGAAATTGCGTATGATACACAATTCTCAAACAATAAATGACTTACGT
>JACPGR010000074.1 GCA_016182415.1 Candidatus Magasanikiibacteriota bacterium | reverse complement strand
TTTTTCAGGTAAAATGACTCAACGGAAAAAAGGCGAAGTAGAAATTCCGGAAGGCAAAAAAGATATAGAGATGATGATTGATCAACTTATAAATTCTTCAAAGTTGGTGAATATGTTTGGGAGTACGATGGCATTGAGGAAAGAAGAAGATAATCGTTCTACCCAAGCTATTTCTAAATTATCTCCATTACAGATATCAGGCACAAGTGGTGAACAAATTGCAAGTTTGACCCTTTCCGGTATGCACTGTGCCTCATGTGCGGGGATTATAGAAAAAAGCGTCAAAAAAGTTACTGGCGTCAAAAGTGCCTCAGTCAATTTTGCTGCGCAAAAGGCCAAAATAGTGTATGAAGGATCTTTGACAACCCAAGAAGCAATTATTAAAGCCATTACTAAGGCCGGTTATGGCGCAGAGCCGACAGATAACAAAGATCCGGAAGCAGATCGAAAACGACGAGCCGAGGAAATACAAGGTTTTTTCAAAAAATTCATCTGGAGTTTTGCCTTAAGTGTACCCATGCTCTACTTCATGTTGTTTGATTTCTTTTCATGGGTTCCGGGTGGCGCAATCGTTCCTTATATTGGATTAATTTCGCTTATTTTGACCATACCAGTGCAGTTTATTATCGGTGCCGGATTTTATAAGGGCATGTGGAGTGGACTTCGCATGAGGATGTTCAACATGGATAGTTTGATTGCAATTGGTACGAGCACAGCATTTTTCTACAGTCTCTGGCAGTATCTCTACTATGTCGCGGTGAATAATAGTCTGATTGGAATAAATGGTGGGAAAATTCCGGAATTATATTTTGAGACCGCCGCATTTTTGATTACTTTTGTCATACTAGGCAAATGGCTTGAATCAAAAGCAAAGGGAAAAACATCGGACGCCATCAAAAAATTAATAGGTCTTCAGCCAAAAAAAGCTCGTATTTTGAGAGATGGAAAAACTGTTGATATTCCGATCGAAGAAGTGGTGCCGGGAGATGTGATTGTAGTACGACCCGGAGAGAAAATTCCGGTTGACGGGGTGATTGTCAAAGGTGAATCATCGATTGATGAATCAATGCTCACCGGTGAAAGTATTCCGGCCGAAAAACATGTCGGCGACACAGTCATTGGCGCGACGATCAACAAGCATGGAAGTTTTGAGTTCAAAACGACTAAAGTCGGAAGTGAAACAGCGCTGGCTCAGATTATTCGTCTCATTGAAGATGCCCAAAATTCCAAAGCACCGATTCAAGCCTTTGCCGATCGTATTTCTGCATGGTTTGTGCCAGCTGTACTCATCATCGCAGTACTCACCTTTGTGGTGTGGTTTTTTATCCTCGGAGCGGGGATAACCTTTAGTCTCATGGCCTTTACCTCGGTCATTGTCATTGCCTGTCCTTGTGCGCTTGGTCTAGCAACTCCTACCGCGATTATGGTCGGAACCGGTAAAGGTGCTGAACATGGCGTCTTGATTAAAGGCGGTGAGCCACTTCAAGCTGCAACTGGTCTTCAGGCGATTGTTTTTGATAAAACTGGGACACTCACCAAGGGTAAACCTGAGCTTACCGATGTGGTATCTTTTGGATCTCTCGATGAAGACGAAGTGCTTGCAATTGCGGCGAGTTTGGAAAAATTATCAGAACATCCTTTGGCTGAGGCCATTGTGAACTATGCAGAGGAAGAGTCTATAGAATTACGGGAAGTAAAGAATTTTAAAGCGATTCCAGGTCATGGAATACAAGGGTCTGTTGACGGCGTAGAATATTTAATTGGAAATAGAAAGCTCATGATGGATCTGCCTCAGTCGAGTTTGCAAAAAATAGAACGTAAAATGCGTAAATTAGAAGAGGCAGGCAAAACAGCAATGCTTATTGCGTCAAAATCTGATGTGATTGGTATGGTGGCTGTCGCCGATACGATTAAAGAAACAACTGTGGAAGCAATTACGCGCCTCAAGAAAAAAGGACTTGAGCTCTATATGATCACGGGAGACAATGAACGCACCGCTCGTGCAATTGCACAGATGGCAGGTATTGACAATGTCCTTGCCGAGGTTTTGCCAGAAGACAAGGCACAAGAGATCAAAAAAATTCAAGAGAGAGGACTCAAAGTGGCTATGGTTGGAGATGGCATTAACGACGCACCGGCTCTTGCCCAAGCAGATCTCGGAATCGCGATGGGAAGTGGTACAGACGTGGCCATGGAAGCAGGCGGAATTGTCATTATCAAAAATGATTTGCGAGATGTGCTCACTGCAATTGATTTGTCCCGTGAAAGCATGGGGAAAATCAAGCAAAATATGTTTTTTGCATTACTGTATAATGTGATTGGCATTCCGATTGCGGCTCGCGTCTTCGTTGGGTTCGGACTAGTATTAAAACCAGAACTGGCTGGCTTGGCAATGGCCTTGAGTTCTATTTCAGTCGTGACCAATTCACTCATGCTCAAATATTTTCGTCCGGGAAAGCGTAATTATATTTCACTCATTGCGCCCTTTGTTATGACCACAGTATTTATTCTGATGTTCATTCAGTTTGGTCGTTGGAGTAGCAATACTATGGTAGAACAAAATGAAGTAGAGACGATTTCAGTTGAAAATGTGGATGCCTAAGTTGGAGTTACGAAAGAAAAAAAAGAGAGATCAAAATGATCTCTCTTTTTTGTGGCTAACTACATGAATATTTATTTTCGTATCTTATTGAACAAGATAGCAAAGAGCCAAACGCTCACGATGGTGATAATATTCCACGCAATTAAACCAGAAACAAATGATCCTAAACTAAGATAATTCTGACCGAGATTGGCACCCTGTGTGTGCAGGGCATACTTCATAAAGCTTTCTCGAACTCCCGGAAAGATTGCAACACCCAGAAAACAAACAGCATATACGATACTGATCCAGATCATACTTACCTTGAGTACATGTTTGATATTGATCATAAATAATAAATTATTTCTTGGAAATATATTTCCATAAAGCGGCAATGCCTAGCACCAACAGGGCAATGACCAAAATATAACTAATCCATGCAAAAAACATCATACTAGCGCCTCCGAATCCTCCCATTATATTGTAATCCATCATAGTGTTCACCTCCTATCGATTAGGAATATCTAGGATCTTATCCTAAAAATTTTCTTATTTGAGGAAATCGTTTGCATACGGGTAAATTGATACACCAATTCTCAAGTCCATATATGTGTCCGGCACGAATAGCACCCAAGAAGAGTAGAATGCAGATATAGATGATGTGTTGATCAACAATAAATGAATTTGCATCGGGATAGGGGAAGGTAAGGCGTGGAAAATAATACAAGATCATCAACAGTGCGCCCGAGTATGTACTTAGTCGAACTGCGATGCCTAGTATGAGCGAAATACCAATGAGTGTCAGACCCCATTCATTGAGTGCATTGACGATTGGAAGTATCGAATCACTGGTGAGCCACTGATAGAATGACGAGAATGTTTTTGCATTGTTGAGGAAGCCTTGGGCAGACCAATTGGGATTAATTAATTTGGTAATTCCTGCATAGAAAAAAAGCCACCCAAGAGAGATTCGTAATAGGAAGACACTTATTTTTTGCCATTTCGACATATAGACATACAAATTACTCCGCCAGAGGACGGATCAGCCTTGGGCTGAAAATTATACAAATGTACAAAGGTGAGTTGCGTCGCAACATCTTATTCCACCACCGTAATCGCCGCGCCAAAGGTCCCCATCCCCATCGGACAGCTAAACTTGAATTTGCCGGTTTTAGTCGGGGTAAACTTAATTGTTTTTTTGCCAGAACTCAGTGATTCTCTAATACCAAGACCAGGAGATACAATTCCTGCGATCATACAGCCGCTTGCCTTGCTTGCGTCAACAGTCCATTCCACTGGAATTCCTTTTTTCACCGTAAATTGATATGGTTCATACTCATATCGATTGATGATCATTGCAATTTTTTGAATTTTTCCTG
>JACPGR010000011.1 GCA_016182415.1 Candidatus Magasanikiibacteriota bacterium | reverse complement strand
ATTAGGTATGAGCACGTGGCAGGTAGGACGACTTAAGAAACGTTTTAACAAAGATAATCCAAAAAGTATGGTGCATCGTGGTCGAGGTAAAACAAGCAATCGGAAATTAAAACAAATTGTTCTTGATACCATTATTCAATTGCTCTTGACCGTGTATGTCGGCTTTGGACCAACGCTCACCGTAGAAAAATTGAAAGAACGGGATCATATTATTATTGGCGTTGAAACGTTACGAACCCTTATGATCAAAAATAATCTTTGGAAACCTAAGTCCCGAAAAAAGAACAAAGCGCATAGACAGTGGAGACCACGGAAAGAAAATTATGGAACTATGGAACAATATGACGGATCATATCATCATTGCAGTTTAAAAACCAATATTTTCAACTTGATCAACAACAACCACTCACCGTGTGTCGCAAAGATAAAATTTTAGTTGAGGAGCATTTAGATAATTCAATTGTGTTAAAACTGCGTGGAAAACAACTCAATTATATGGTACTACCTAAACGACCAGAGAAAGAATTTATACTAACTTGCTTTAATAATTCCTAAATAACCTGTAATTATTCACCCCCCGCTTTACTCGTGAACGCGAGACACGTGAACGTGTGTTTTCCCCTCTCTTTCGTAAGAGAGGGGCGAGGGGAGAGTTGCGTTCACGAGCGGATGTCAGTAGATTAAAAAAGATTTCAAAATTTGAGATTATTTAGGAATTATTAAAGCAAGATAGTATAGATAATTCAATTGTGTTAAAACTGCGTGGAAAACAACTCAATTATATGGTACTACCTAAACGACCAGAGAAAGAATTTAAACTCAAAATACCCGCGCTCACTTCAAGCAAGCCCACCTACAAACCACCGGCTGATCACCCATGGAGAACACACATATTACTCGATAAAATGAAATTACAAACCACCCAGTAGGACATTTCTATTCGGGATTGACAGATATTAGTTAAATATATCTTTACTATTTCATTTTTTTGTCAGCCCCTCATCCCGCGCAATCACCCCACCCAGTTTCCCTCGAGAAGAAATAGACACCTCAGTCTTTTTTATCTCAAAGCTCGGCTTTTCGTATGTAACTATATAGTTTCCCGAGCCCACTAGTGCAGCGTATCTGCCCTTGGTGTTACTGATTTTGGTGTCAACTAATCGATTGTAGGTGGCATCAAAGATGCGAATCACTGTATTTCTAAGTATCTTGTGTTTATTCTGATGAAAAATAGTTCCAAAATCTTTACCTAACCGTTGGGTAGACAAATACTGAAACATGACATATACGAGCACATGCACGATGAGCAGTATCGCAATAAAGATAGTCGGAGAAATAACAAACGAAATCAGTGCACCAACCACACTCACACTTGACAGCGAGGTTTGTACTATGTTTCGTGTATGTTTTTTCAATAATTTTTTTGTAGGCACGATGACTCCATCAGGATCTAGTGGAATATTTTTTGCGATTGAATTTAGTTTAGGTGTAAGGGTGATATCTTCGCCGTGATAGAGATCGCTATATGCCGTATCTTCGGATTGCTCTTTGAGGTGTACACTAAACCCCACAAATCCTGTTTTACGCACGTCGAGTCGATAGATGCGGGGATTTGCAATAAACACATAGCGTCCTTGCATATCACTGACTTGTGTTTCAATAATCTTGCCGCTATCTGTGTCAATCAACCGAATAATCGCCAAATCAATCGGTTGTTTCGTAAAGCTATTATACACCACACCCCAGTGTTTGCGTCTGCGCATACGAAGGAGTAAGAATGGCTGGGTGAAGAGAAAACGGAGATACACCAGTAATTGCCCCAAGCCAAAGCTTGTTGTAGCGTTTGCAAGAGTCGCAACCACCATTGTCGGAGCCAGGGCAGTTTCATTGGCATATTCGACCTTTGGCTTATCTATGACCTCTTTGACGTGCTTTAGCACAGGCGCAAGCGGTGCGCTAATCTGTGTCGCGACCTGTGTTAATCCTGTTAGAGAGGTCGTAAACGAGTCGTGTATCGTATCAAGGGTTTGTGTAATCGTCGTGGTAATTGTGTGTGTGATATCTTGAGTATAGGTATCACTTGGCAAGGTGTTTGGTTTTATCGTAGATGGGGTAGTCTCAATTATGCCACTGCTGTTGTTCACACCAGTGCCAGTAGTATCACTACCGGTGCTATCCCCACTCAGTGTGGTGTTAGATACCGTGATATCTGTATATGCGGGTGATTCGACCGGCCTCACTTCGACAGGAACTTGTGTTCTACGTACAAGAGGCAGTTTCTCTTCCGTTGTTACAGGTTTTTCAAATGGAATTTTTGTCGTATTCGGGATGATCATCTCTACACGCTCGACATCTGACATATTTCCTGCCTGATCTTCTGCTTTTACGGCAAGTATGTATGATCCCACCTCAAAATATGATGCAAAATGATAGTTCCAATCACCCTCGGCATTGCTCACTGTGTAAAATGTCGTATCCGCAGAAAGTGCCAGTTTGCCTGTCGCGGTTTTAGTAATGATAATTTTCAAATATGGCTCACTTGTCGTACCACTGAGTGATGGTTTGGATACAATTTTTCCGTCAACTACTCCGGAATTTGCAAGACTGATAGTCGGCGCAAGGGGTTTGATAGTATCAAGCGTTACGCAAGCGTAGGTCGTGTAGCTAAATCCTTTGAGTGTGTTTAGAAATCGGGCATTGACACATTTTTTTCCATCAGCTCCGGATAGTGTCCATGATTTGTTCGCAGAAATAGATTCAAAACTTACGCCATCAAAATTTTGACTTGCACTGCCATCACTTTCTGTGAGCGCAATCTTGTCTGCATACCTGGCGTCGAGTTTGAGTACGATGTTTTTTTGGTTGGTAAATTGTAGAACTGTTGAACCATTGGTAATGGAGATCAGACCCGTCGGTTGATTTTCTTCAGGCTTGATACATACGGGATTCGTGGTGTCGATCGGGCATAGGTCAAGCTCAGGTTCTACTAATTCTATCGGAAGCAGTTCTGGAGGCGGAGGCACCGGAGCCACAGGAGCGGGTATGCCTGCTCCACACGACGCAGTTAAGACACTCAGTGTATCTGACCAGGTATTAGTCTCAATACTCGCACTATTTCTCGCTTTCACATGAAATCCATAACTTGTTCCACAACTGAGTCCAGTAATACTGTATGAGGTATCGGTAATCCATCCTGAATTGAGAGTACCTCCCGGATCACTTGCCAGATAGTATTGCGTTCCTAGAGGATTACTATTTGCATTCCATGATAGGGTTGCCTGCGTTGCAGTGATACTTGCGGACGCAAGGTTTGTCGGAATAGCGGCATATGTGGTTGTGGAAAGTTTATTTGGTGTAAGACCGCTAAACACATTACTCGTCGTCGCACCTCCAAACGTACTCGTACTCAGATTGACATCACTGCTTGACGTAAATGCAGTATCTCCTGTTGAAACACTCGCACTGGTATCATAGTGAATTTTGTATTCACTAAAATTGGTATCTGTTGAGGTAACACTGGGTAAGCCAAACATAATGGTGGACGACGTAAGCGTATGTACGGTAAGATTTCCCGGAACACTCGGGTCAGCGGTGTCGATAGCGAAGACTGAGCTCGTCGCAATCGAACCGTTTTCCGTTCCGTCATTTGGCGTAAAGCGAAGATAGACTGTAGAAGTGGAGGTATTAGGGAGATCGGTTTCGATGTTCCAGATAATACTCAAGTGAACGGAACCATCGAGGTCTGTGTCAATACCGCTGATTTGACCGACAAGCGTAGAGACCGCGCCTTCGCTTGGAGTTACGGTGCCCAAGGTTGAACTAGTCCACGTGGTGCCATTGGTCGAGTGTTCGACCGTCAGCGAGGTGATATTATTGTCAGTGTCTGCAATCGTTGTTGAGACCGTCACCGTGGAGGATGAGGTTTGGGAGGGGGTGGAGAGAGTGAGGGTGGGGGAGGAATTAATTACGAATTTTGCCACGATGATGTCGTTACTATTGTTATGACTCGTATCATATGCACCAACAGTGATGGGAAAATTTGTACTTACTGTTCGACCTGTAAGGAAGAGGTTTGATGTGTTAATTATCAAATCTGTTGAACTATCATAATTAGAACCGCCTAAATATGTTCCTGCAGAAAGAGTTGTTAAAGAAGAATTAAATTGGCAGACAAATAAATCGTCACTTCCATTGTGTGAAGTATCATAGGCGCCGCTAGATGTAGGAAAATCAGTACTCGCGGTATGGCCAAGTATGTATATACGATCAATACTGTCTAAGGCAATTTGTGTTTCTAGAGGAAAAAAATCTCCGGTTCCTCCAAGATACGTTGAATTTAGTATACTAGTTAAATTTGAATCCAGTTTAGTAATAAATGCATTATATCCACCACCATTTTTTGTTGTGTCATAAGCGCCAACTGTCGTAGGGAAGTCATTGCTCGAGGTTCCGCCTGACACAATAATATTTCCAGAAGAATTAATTGTAATATCCTCGATACTATCTGTTCCACTTGTTCCAAGATATGTGGAGGCTACTAGTGAAGTAAAATCGGATGAAAGTTTGGAAATAAATCCATCACCGCTATCTCCAGCTATATCATATGCTCCAGTTGTTGTTGGAAAATTAGTACCTGGTTGACCAACGATATAGACATTTTGAGAAGTATCAAGTACCGCAGCTGTCGGTGTGTCACCGGTGGTACCGCCAAGAAAAGTAGATGAGAGAAGATTTTGTAAATTAGAAGAAATTTTTGATATAAATACGTCGCCTCCTCCATTGTAGGATGTGTCATAAGCTCCTAAAGTAGTTGGAAATGAAGAGGAAGCTGTTTTACCCACAATAAATATAGTATCAGCATTGCTCATGATAATTGGACTAATGTCAGAACTATCACTTCCTAAAAACGTTGAAGCAGAAAGTGTCGTGAGATCTGAAGTCAGTTTACTAATAATAATATCTTCGTTTCCCCCATTGTGGGTAGTGTCATATACTCCACCAGTTGTCGGAAAATTTGTAGAAATAGTCTGAGCCGCAATATAT
>JACPGR010000076.1:3375-13406 GCA_016182415.1 Candidatus Magasanikiibacteriota bacterium | reverse complement strand
CCAGCCAAAAAGAACACATGACAAGAAGAGAATTTTTACGCGAAGGGATGTTGACCGCCGCGGCTGTGTTGTTGGGATCTGATACCAAGGCAGACTCCCCTAGACTGGAATTGCCACCAGTTGTTGATCGTGTAGAAGATAAAACAAGGATTGAGAAAGAAAAAAAAGGCAAAAAACTGTTTATTACATTTATCGAGCAAATTTTGTTTGAAATTAGTTTGCATGAAAGCGCGGCGTTACGATGCATCTCCCCTTTTTTTTTACCAAAATATATCGATGATACCGAATTGACTTTGTCCTTAGTTGGGCCAAAAACATTAGGTAAAGATTCAAAACGGTTGGCCAACCATTATAATTCTCAACAATATTTCAGCCGTAATGATCTGCGAGGTGAAGAATCTGGTTCTTGGTCCAATCTCGTTGACTATCTTCAAGAGGACATAAAAGAAGAACAATTTATGGATTTGCTGGTAGAAAATATGCGTCTGCTCACGGGCATAGCTCTTGATAAGAAAAAGATACTGGTAAAACGTAATAAAGATGGTGTCATACATGATGTAAAATACTTTGGTGAGAACGTTCATTATGAAGTCCCAATATATGATAAAGAAAATGGAAAGTGGACGACTAATAATCATTCATATAGTCTAGTTAACAGAAATCACCATTTAATTTTTCCGCCTCGGGCAGATGGAAAGATAAAAATTCCAGTAGGGTTGCTCAGGGAAATGACAAATGCTCAGGTCACGTTGCATATTGATAGTAAATCATATATTTTTTCTGTGCCAGTAGAAGAAATATTAAAGCCCCAAAAAATTGAGACTACTCCATCTTTGAAAGATTTGGCAAAACATATTATTCAACAGGCTAAGACAGTAGAAGAGAAGGTACGTAGAATTCATCGTTTTGTGTCAAAAGAGATAAAATATTCAAATGTTTCAGAAGGTTATGCTAAACCAGATGAAGTTATTTTAAATGGTATGGCTCAGTGCAAGGAATCGACGCTGCTAGCCATTGCCCTTTTAAATGCAGTTGGTGTTGATTGTCGTTATTTTAGTGTGGATACTAATCTAGGTCCACATGCTGCGGTTGGGGTCCCCGGTAAGTATCCTGGAAAAAAGCCTTTTTTTATAAGAAATGATATCGGTTATTATTATATGGAAACAACTACTGATAAAGGGGTGCGTTCGATTGGTGAACATGGTTTCGAGAAATGCATCTTGATTGAAAGTCATTTTTATCCTGCAAATTAATTTCGTTAAAAAAATCACAAATAAAATTATGATTCACATCTACGAGAGCTATCCAAAAGAATGAAAGCCTCGCGAAATTCACACAGATAAAAAATGATTTAGATTTGTATGTAACATAAATGCAACATGTATGATCTCCTATCTCCGTGGCAAAATTATTTCAATCCATGCGCATACACTTGTAGTATTCACCCAAGGCGGAGTTGGGTATGAACTCAGCATGCAGACAGACAAACTTGCACACTTGAGTAGTGGAGACCTCTGTAGTCTGCATACCTATATGCGCGTCGGAGAAAATATACTGGAATTGTTTGGATTTGAGACCAGGGAAGAAAAATCTTTTTTTGAATTACTCATTTCCGTCAATGGGGTGGGACCCAAAACCGCGCTCAATATTATGGGACTGGGGAGTCTTGACCGCATTAGGCAAGCCATCGCACGGCAAGATATCGCCTATCTGACGCAAGTCAGCGGCATTGGCAAAAAAACAGCCGAGCGTATGGTCGTCGAGCTCAAGTCAAAAGTTGGGAAATTGGCAAGCGATGCGCAACAAGAGGTCGTCGGCGATAAACTTGGCGACGTAGTTGACGCACTTACGAGTATGGGGTATTCTAAAGAAGAAGCACGAGAGGTGGTGCAAAATATAGAGGTGGGTGAGATGAAGATGGAGGAGATTTTGAAAATGGTTTTAAGGACGATGAAAAAATAAGCAGAGTATCAGCCAGAGGCTGACCAGCCTTTGGCTGGAGCAAATTAGGTAGAATAAGTAAATAACCCTTATTTATTTTAGAAAAACTTATGCATAAATACGAAATTAGAGTATCTCAACATATTGATACTGAAGGTGTAGAAATTACACGTAAAATGCAAGAAGCAAAAAATGCTCTTAAGGAACTAGCAGAAGGTTATGAATTTTTGTTACCAACAGATAAAAAGGTGCACGGCAGTCTGATTTTTTGGAAAGAGATATGCAAGGGTTTACACGAGTTATATGGTGAGGGGACTCAAGCGGTTGAGGCGGTGAATAATATTATCACTATATTTGATAATGGGGGTGCGGTGAGAGAATCAACCTTAATTCAGGTAAAAGATGCAATTAACCAAACTGCAACTGAGCATCGAGATCTACAACAAATGGCTGCGTAATATTCGTCTATCGGCAGGCAGGCGTGTATATATTAGTATGGAATCAAATTCTCTCACAGGTAAAACAATTTTATTGGTAAATACCGGTTATCTTAAAAAGAAATTTATTGTACAGCGTCTCAAAAAACTTGGCCTGATCGTCGTATGTTTGAATAAAGAAAAAAATTGGGCAGATCCGTATGTGGATCATTGGATTTTGTGTGATACCTACAATCACCATGAGTCTGTGCTCGCTGTTCGAAATTTTATAAAAAATAATCCCAAAGTAAAAATTGATGGAGTGCTTACATTTTGGGAAGATGATGTACTACTTACCTCAAAAATTGTAGATAGATTCAATTTTATTGGCATTCCGTATGCGATTGCGAAAAATGTCCGCAACAAATTCAAATTTCGTGATTTTTGTAAAGAAAATGGTTTGCCTGCTCCAAACCATGCCATTGTCAAAAGCGACGAGGATTTGACCTATGTCATCAAACATTTTACATTTCCATTAGTTATCAAACCTGCATTCGGCTCAAGTAGTGCCTTTGTTGTCAAAGTGACAGACAAACTTGAACTTATGAATACACTTGAGATGGTGCGTCGAGAAATCACTACCGATACAGAGACCGCGCTTACAGATGGTTTTGATGTATTTGTGGAAGAATATATCGATGGAGATGAGGTGGATATTGATATCGTGCTTCAAAATGGAAAAATAAAATTTTGGTCGGTTGCGGATAATTATGACAAGTCATTTCATGAATTTTTTGTGGATAGCGGACAAGCGATTCCGTCGACCCTTCCGCACAAAGACCAGCACGCATTGGTTGAGATGGCTGAAGAAACGCTTGAAAAATTGGGGATTCAAAATGCGATTATTCATTATGAAGCAAAACATACCACCCATGGATCTGTGCCGATTGAGGTGAATATGCGTATGGGAGGGGATTATGTCTATTCCTATGTCAACAGTTGTTGGGGTGTGGATCTTATCGAACAGGCAGTCAAAATTGCGACCGGCACTTATACCAAAATCGACAAAACAGATACTCCCACATATATCTTGGGCTGGGATATGCATCCGGATGCCTCAGGTATATTAGTTGAACTTGATATTGATTAAAAACTGCATACTCAAAAATATCTTGAAGATATACTTATCAGCCGCGAGATTGGGGATCCGCTCTTGTTGCCGCCTGAAGGACATCAGGGTTTGGGTTGGATTACGGTTTCAGGAGACAATGCGCTTGATGCACGCGATAATTTGAAGCATGCCTTATCGCATATTCATTACAAAGTCCTACGCTTTGATGAAGAATCGGCTATGGGCAAAACGCAACGAAGGAGTCGCTTGTCTGTCGCAACTATTAATAAAAAAATGCTCTTGAGTGCGTCGCGTATTGAGAAAGTGCGCCATAGTATTGACACCAGCCCAAAAAAGCTGCATATCGGAATCGCGGGAAATTCGAGAAGCGCATCGTTGACCCAGCCATATTTTGACACCATACGAGATACATTGAACCTACGCGGATATCGAGTGAGTATTTTTGATTTTGCCGATCTGAGTCACGCATTTAATGAACTCAAACGAAGTACGGTAGAATTGGTCATCAATGCCTATGATGGCAATGATGCATTTGGCCTGTTCAAACCACAGATTGTGGCGTTGCTCGAATTACTTGAAATACCATTTGTCGGTTCGGGATCACTTACCCTCGCCTTGTGTCAAGACAAGATACGTATGAAAAAATTATTTGATTATCATCAGTTGCCAACGCCCAAATGGGATTATGCATATTCGTTTCAAGATACAATTTCAGAAGAGCTCAGGTATCCGCTGATCGTCAAACCGGGTGAAACAGATACCCCGTTTGCGATATCACAAAATTCCGTAGTCAAAAATAATACAGAACTTGATCGAGAAATGAAACAAATTTTGTCGGTCTTACAGCAGCCGGTCTTGGTGGAGGAATATATCGAAGGTGATGAGTATGACGTTACTATTTTGGGGAATGATACCTATGGTATGCAAGTACTTCCCCTATCTCGTTCTGTCTTTTCCAAATTTCCCAAAGGACAGTGGAAAATTTATTCCTATGATGCAAGTGGCAAAATATCCAAACATAAGATAGTCGTGCAGACCCCTCCACGTGGAATCAACCCGAAGCTCGAGGCGCTTATTACTGAAATCGCGCTCGATGGTTACAACACCTTGCATTGTAATGATTATGGACGTGTCGAGTTGCGCGTCGATGCAGATGACAATCCATATATTATCCGAGTGAGTGCAAATCCACCGCTTGCGCCGGATGCATCAATTGTACAGGTCGCTCAGATTATTGGCATGGATTATGGTGATTTGCTTGAAAAAATTATTTTAAATGCAGTCGAATGGTATCGCAATCGATCGCCTCAGTATCAATTAACTGCTAAGAGTTTCAATAATTTATAACGTATAATGCTATGCATGTAAAACAAATATTTGAACTTGGTCTCAAACGTGGCATGGAAGCTGATCCGCGAGGCAAAAAGGTTATTGCCCGTAATCTTGCTCGTCAACAAAAAGAATATGATGATCTCAAGCCTTCTCACAAAAAATATTTTGACCTCGATCGGCTCACTAATCCGTATCCTGATTGTGCAATTCATGTGGACAACGGAAAAACTGCAGTCAGACGCGTACTTGCGGGTATCGACATCAGCGCAGCTGAAATCTTGCTTGCAAGCCAACTCAATGAACGAGGACAGACAATAGATCTCGTTATTTCACATCATCCAGTAGGTAAGGCATTGGTAAATTTGCATCAAGTTATGGAACTTACTGCAGATGTGTATGAACAAGAGGGTATTCCCATACATGTGGCAGAAAAAATTATGGAAGAACGCCGAAAAGAAGTCGGCCGCGGAGTGCATCCGCTCAATCAATTTCAGGTTATTGACATGGCAAAAATTTTAGGTATAAATTTTATCAGCACACATACCATTACCGATAACATGGTTGATAAATTTATACGAGATATGTTGTATACGGTAAAACCTGAACAGGTACAAGATATTATTGATATGCTTTTGACTATTCCCGAATATGACACAGCCAACCATTTTGGATCCGGACCACGGATCGTGAGCGGCAGTCCTCATCATCGAATTGGAAAATTCATGGTAGAAATGACGGGTGGCACCAATCCTTCATCGAAAGTATATCAAGAGCTTTCCCAGTATGGTTTTAGTACGATTGTAGGCATGCATATGAAAGATGAGTCATTGACTAAAGCAGAAAAGCATTATATGAATGTAATTATTGCCGGCCACATGTCTTCAGATTCGCTCGGTATGAATTTGTTTCTCGATGAACTTGAGAAACAAGGAATCGAAGTCATCCCTTGTGGCGGGTTGATCCGTATTTCAAGAAATACTCAAAAGAGTACAGACAGTGCTGATTCGCGCAGTGTTGGGAAGAAGAAAGGGGGAAAATAGATAGGTTGAGATAGTATTATTAAGAGATAAAAATAGAAAAACGCCCGAGCAATCTTGGGCGTTTTATTATGTAATTTATTCTAATTGTTTTTTCACAAGCTCCTTTTGTATCTGCTTAAACATGTATAGATATGTTGCTAATCTATGGTATACATCATCTGCAGTTTCTTCATCATAGGTATGCACAGTTAAGTTTCTATCCTCTATCATTTCAAGCCATTCTGGTGTATCAATAATTAGTTCTGTTTGGAAAGCACTTTTGAAACATGATTTAGGAGAATTACAAATAATTCCTTCTTCCCCAAGATATTTTTGTAGAACTTTCCACACTAATTCAAAGGTGAGTTCAAAACGCTTGATTGCCGCATCCCGGGTGATGATCGTTTTTGGTTGAGACAAAATTTCCTCAAGTCGTTGTATCGAGAGAGAAAATGATTCGAATAATTCTTTTTCCATAGGTAAAAATTATTTCATGCCTGTAATTGTTTTCCTTCTTGTGATACCCGATGCTGAAATGCAGTACTCGTACGTGATAGATCGACGATGTCTATTTTTCGAAGTGTAGAAATTTGATCTATATCTTCTTTAATGTGGTGCATCACAACAAGAGGCACAGCTTTTTTTCCGCGGATCGCAATGTCAATATCAGATCGATCACGAGCTGTTTTTTTACTTTGAGATCCAAACAACAACAACTCCCATTCTTGATCTGGAAGATGTTTTCTGATTGTTTGGGTAGATTTTTGGATGATTCTTTGAATTTCCATATATGGTAAGTATAGAGCACTATATGAGAAAAATCAAGGGTTTGATTTATTTCATTATGCACCTCTATACACAAAAACGCTCGATCAATCTCGAGCGTTTTTAATCAAAGCAATGCTATCCCGGCCACCTGATCCCCTTCATCTTTAAAGCGCATAATTTTTACCCCTTGTGTCGCACGGCCAAGTGAGGAGATGCTTTTCACGCTGGTTCGGATCACTTGTCCATTAACCGAGATAATCATAATATCTGTATCCTCGGTATTATTTACCACAAAGCCTGAGATAATTTTACCGGTTTTTTCAGTAATAGCCATCGTCTTAATGCCGCTTCCACCGCGTCCTTGGACTTTATACTCATTGAGCACGGTCTTTTTACCCATGCCATTTTGGGAGACGACGAGGAGCTCGAGTACTTTTTTACTGACAAGTCCGGTGTCTATGGCATCCATTGCAACGACTGAGTCATTTGATTTGAGTTTCATCGCATGGACTCCTGCTGCGGTTCGCCCCACGGATCGGATTGCAGACTCTTTGAATCTGATTGCTTGCCCTTGAGCGGTAACAATCACAATATCATTTTTACCGCTTGATGGGCGCACCCATTCGAGCATGTCATGTTCATTGAGTTTGAGTGCGATCAGACCGGACTTGCGTACATTGGAAAAGTCTTCAATCTTTGTTTTTTTAATCGTCCCTTTGGACGTTACCATAACCAAATTTTCATACTGGCTCATGTCTGCTGTGGAGAGAATCGCAGATACTTTTTCATTGGGTGCAAGTTGGAGGAAGTTGACGAGCGCTTGTCCTTTTGCAGTTCGAGAGGTCTGAGGAATATCATAGGCCTGCAATTGAAATGCTCTGCCTCGCGTAGTAAAAAATAAGATACTATCATGCGTATTGGTCGATATAATTTGGTCTACCACATCTTCTTCTTTTGTTGCCAGTCCCATGACACCTTTGCCGCCTCGAGTTTGAGTTTTGAAGGTATCGGGTGGAAGACGTTTGATATAGCCGTCTTGTGTTGAGATAATAAGTGTAGGTTCATTGGGTACAAGATCTTCAATGCTAAACTCCTTGACCCCATGCGCCATGATTTGAGTGCGTCGTTCATCTGCATATTTTTCTTTGATTTCACGCACATCCGCAGAAATAATTGCAAGGACTTTTTTTGGATTTTTAAGAATTGACTCAAGCTCGGCAATTAATTTTTTCTTTTCTGTAAGTTCGTCTTCAATTTTTTGTCTCTCAAGATTTGCAAGTTGCTGAAGTTTCATTTCAAGAATGGCAATCGTTTGTCGCTCAGAAAAATCAAACTTTTTCATCAAGTTTAGTTTTGCTTCTTCTTTGTCTGTTGATTTTCGAATTGTTGCAATGATGAGATCAATTTTATCAAGCGCAATTTTTAAACCCTCAAGTATGTGTTCACGTTCTTTTGCGCGGTCAAGATCAAATTGAGTTCGTCTGGTAATGACTTCCTTTCGGTGTTTGATATATTCTTCAAGTACGGTTTTCAAATTGAGGACGCGTGGTTGGATCCCATCGACAAGTGCAAGCATGTTGACGTGAAATGTTGTTTGGAGGTCGGTCAATTTGAAGAGTCTGTTTAAAATCTTTTTTGGATATGCTTCTTTTTTGAGTTCAATGACGACGCGCACTCCGTCTTTGTTTGATTCATCACGAAGATCTTTGATACCCTCGATCTTTTTTTCTTGAACTAATGCCGCAATTTTTTCAAGCAAGGTTGCTTTGTTTACCTGATACGGGACTTCGGTCACCATGATATTGAATTTTCCATCTTTTTGTTCAACAATATCCGTCTTTGCGCGTACGACAATACCTCCGCGTCCAGTCGCATATGCTGCAGCAATATCTTTTTTGTTGTACATAATGCCTCCGGTCGGGAAGTCGGGCCCTTTGATAATTTCAGTCAAATCTTCTGTACTGATTTTTGGATTTTCGATGATCGCGGTAATTCCATCACAGAGTTCTCCCAAATTGTGCGGAGGGATATTAGTCGCCATACCTACTGCAATACCCATACTTCCATTTAACAACAAATTTGGAAGCTTACTTGGGAGTACGCGAGGTTCTTTGTGAGATCCATCATATGTCGGACTAAAATTTACCGTATTTTTGTCAATATCATAGAGCATTTCTTCGGCAAGTGCTTGGAGTTTTGCCTCGGTATAACGCATCGCCGCGGCTCGGTCTCCATCCATAGAACCATAGTTTCCTTGCCCATGGACAAGCATGTGGCGCATATTGAAGTCTTGCGCCATACGAACCATAGAATCATAAATCGCCGAGTCTCCATGCGGGTGATATTTTGCCATCACTTCGCCGACTACGTGGGCGGATTTTTTGAATTTGGAATTATGTCGAAGTCCGATGCCCCACATCGCGTAGAGAATTCTTCGATGCACCGGCTTAAGTCCATCACGCACATCCGGAAGCGCACGAGAGACGATGACGCTCATGGCATAGTCGAGATAGGAGGTCTGCATTTCATCGACCAAATTGATCGGTTCGACACGGCCTTCAAATACCTGCTCCTGTTCTGCTCCCTCCGCGAGTACTTTTGATTTTTGCATTATTTTTTTTCGGGCCATACTGTAAAAATTACCTAATTATGGGATACGAAATACGAAAGGTACGAAATTACGAAACTATGTGGGATACGAAATACGAAAGATACGAAATTACGAAAGTGTTCGAGTTCGTAATTTCGTAAAGTTCGTATTTCGTATCCAAATCGTATTTCGTGTCCTATTATTCTGTCGAGGTACTAATCCGAGTGTTCGTCACACTTGATGTTGTAAAAAGACTATTCATCGCATTTTTTAGTTTTGTTTCCAAATTATTTTCTTCTTTTTCTCCTACAACTTCTTGTGTCGTCGTGGCCGTTTGGATTGGTGTTTCATCTTCTCCAAAGGTACGCATGATAGTTCCAAAATCTTGCTGGCTTTGTTTGAGTTGGTCTAAGATAGGATCACCTTTGGTTCCGTTTTCATAAAACATGGTAGAAATATTGAGTCCCCAAAGGACTATGATACAGACAGTAAATAATGTGACCCCTACCCATAGCCATGTTTTGCTTCGATGCGGAGGTTGATATATTTGGGCATTTGTTTTTTGGGATTTTTTCAAAATAGGCTCCTTGTGTGTTTCTTCGCGATGCTCTTGTTCGTATTTTCGTCCCATCTCTTCCAAAATAAGCCCAGGGATTTCATCGATGGCTTTATTCAATTCTTTATTATTTTTAGAGTTAGTTTTACGTTTTTTTTCACTCATAAAATTAAAGAAAATATGGGATACGAAATACGAAAGATACGAAATTACGAAACTATGTGGGATACGAAATACGAAAGATACGAAATTACGAAACTATGTGGGATACGAAATA
>JACPGR010000076.1:0-3359 GCA_016182415.1 Candidatus Magasanikiibacteriota bacterium | reverse complement strand
GAAACTATGTGGGATACGAAATACGAAAGATACGAAATTACGAAACTATGTGGGATACGAAATACGAAAGATACGAAATTACGAAACTATGTGGGATACGAAATACGAAAGGTACGAAATTACGAAACTATGTGGGATACGAAATACGAAAGGTACGAAATTACGAAAGTATTCGAGTTCGTAATTTCGTATTGTTCATATTTCGTATCCAGTTACCAGTTATTTTATTCTTTCTCTAAGACAATCACCTGTGTCTCATCTTGCGGTAAATCTTTTTTCTTAATAATAACTTTTTTTTCAGGTTCGCCATTTTTTGATCCGATTTCTTTCAAAAAATCCAAGACCGATTTTGATGTGAGGTCATTGTCAGATTTGTATGCGAGCGGAATCACGATCCGCGGCTCGATACTGTTTACGACTTTCACTGCCATTTCTTCATCAAAACTATCTGGATGTCCGACGGGGATAAGTAGTACATCAACATCAGACAATATTTCGAGTTGTTTTTCACTGAGTGGTTTATTGATAAGCCCCAGATGTCCGATACTGAGTTGTTCGGCATCAATTCGAAATAATATATGCCCGGGTTCCTGTCCTTCGACTGCCGTGACGAGGATACCTTTGGTATCGATTTCGCCGGGAGATGACATGATAAATGGCGTACCAGAAAGTGTAATACGTTCTTTTTCTCCATGGGTAAACAACGCAATATCTGGAGTCAGACTGCGTGGAAAATTTCCTGCCTTAGGTTTATACGTATCGATGACAATCGTGATGTCTTTGTCAAAAGGTTTTGCTTGCAGTTTTACTGCAGTGGTTCCGAGCCAAGAGATGTGCATACGGTAAAAGGCCTGAAAGGCTTACGTTAGTCCGCCTTTGGCGGAAAAGACTTGAAAAGCTGGAAAGGCACAATAGGAGCATTTTAAGCCTTTCAGGCCTTTCCAGCTTTTCAGGCATTTGAGATAAATACGACAGTAATATACAGGGTTTTAAGGTTTTGTGCAAGGTAGCGTAGAGGCAAGCCTCTTATTGGCCCGCGTGTATCTTATAATGGGCAATAGCCAGCTTAAGCTGGTGATACTCAATTTGTTCCTGAAGTCTCTCATAGAGTGTTTTGAGTTTATCTGGAACTCCGTGTGTCTTAAGCGAGTCCATAATTGTAGTAAGCGTTTCTTTGTCCATAAAATCAAAAATGTTGATAGCATAGCCGTGTTCGTACAGTTCCGCCAAGTGGGTATAGACAGTCTCATCTTTGATATTTCGTGTTTGAGCGATTTGGGTGATGGGCATGCCCTCGCGATAGTATGCAAAGGTGATGTCTTGGCTGAGGCCTTGAATTTTTTCTCCCGCGATATCTTTTTCTAGAACAAATTTAGTAATTTCGTCGATGAATTGCGTACCATAGGTATCAAATTTTGTGTCGCCAACGCCGCTGATTTTTTTCATTTTTTCTTTTGTCATAGGCATGCGTCGTGTCATTTCATCAAGTGTGGCATCGGTAAATACAATATAGGGTGGTATATGGTGTTGTGTTGCAATAGATATACGAAGCGCACGGAGTCGTGCAAATAATTCTTCTTCATGGGTTTGCCGTTTTGATTTCCGTTGTTCTGTATTTGCAAATTCAAGCACTCGATTTTCGATAGAGTCAAGACTTACGAGTTGAATTTGTTTTTTGCCGCGCAAAACGTCTTTTCCCGCTGCGGTGATTTTGAGTGCATTGTGTTCATCATACGCAATATCGATTAAACCGAGATTGAGCATTTGCAACATATAGTGCTCCCAATTTTGGGGAGAGATATTTTTTCCGACGCCGTATGTTTTTATGTGGTCATACCCTCGTTCGATGATTTCTTGACGTGCAGATCCTCGCAGTACATCAATCAACAGGTGCGTTCCCACTTCTTCGTTAAGTCGATACATTGCCGATAGAGCCTTTTGAACGATATCGGTGCCGTCAAATAATTCCGGCGGATTATCACACACATCGCAGTTGCCACAATTTTTTTCCGTATGTTCGCCAAAGTAGGTAAGTAAAATTTTTCGTCGGCAAATCAACGCATCCGCATATTGTTGCATGCGTTGTAATTTGGCAAGTTGTAATTCAGGTTGCCCGCTTTCTTGCGCAAATGAACGAAGCAATACCACATCCGCTAGAGAATAAAACAAAAGTGTTTCACTCGGGAGTCCATCTCGTCCCGCGCGACCGATTTCTTGATAATAGCCCTCAATATTTTTGGGTAAATTATGATGAATGACATAGCGCACATTGGATTTGTCAATTCCCATCCCAAACGCAATCGTCGCGACTATGACAGGCGTGCGTCCATGCACAAAGTTTTCCTGCACCCGAGATCGTTCGGCTGCATCCATGCCGGCGTGATAATACTCTGCATTGATTCCTTCATCGTGGAGTGTCATTGCCACGCGCTCTGTTTGCTTGCGACTCAAACAATAAATAATTCCCGATTCCTGTTTTCGTCGCGCGATAAACTCGGTGATGCGAGCCATTCGTTTTTTTGCAGGCAGTACGGTTAATCTCAGATTCGGACGATCAAAAGATGAAATAAATGTTTCGTGATTTTCAAGTTTAAGTTGTGTGATGATATCTCGACGCGTGAGTTTATCAGCAGTTGCGGTAAGTGCGATGATGGGAATGTTAGGAAACTTTTGTTTGAGCACGCGAAGTTGGGTATATTCTTGCCTAAAATCATGCCCCCAGCTTGAAATGCAGTGAGCTTCATCTATCGCAAATAAATTGATGCTCAGACCACGCACAAAAGATTGAAAATCAAATGATAGTAATTTTTCCGGCGAAACATAGAGTAATTTTATCTCACCTTTTTGTACGTGTTGCTTAATGCTTTCGCTTTTTTCAGGTGAGATGCTGCTATTAATATATGCTGCGTTCACGCCATTTTCCACCAGTGCTTCGACTTGATCTTTCATAAGTGCGATGAGTGGGGAAACAACAATCGTAAGCCCTGGGAGAACAGTTGCCGGTAACTGATAACACAAAGATTTACCGCCGCCCGTAGGCATAAGGACGAGACAATCTTTGCCCGCAAGTACTGCTTGTATAATGTCTTCCTGGAGCGGTCTAAATGTATTAAATCCAAAGTTGTGTTTGAGCGAAGTTCGCGCTTGTTCTATTGTCATACATTGATACGAATCTTATAGATTCGTCGCACTCTCGTGCGACATGTGGTGAGTGAGCATCACTAATCTGTAAGATTCGTATATTATTTTTTGTGAGCGAGTTTAACTAGATACCAAAGGCAGGTGATACATCCTCCCGCTAGAATAATACTGAGGAACGTGATGCCAATTATGTTGATTATTTGTGTGGCATTGTGTTG
>JACPGR010000010.1 GCA_016182415.1 Candidatus Magasanikiibacteriota bacterium | reverse complement strand
GTTTGTCTGTCTGCATGCTGAGTTCATACCCAACTCCGCCTTGGGTGAATACTACAAGTGTATGCGCATGGATTGAAATAATTTTGCCACGGAGATAGGAGATCATACATGTTGCATTTTTGGTAACTACTCACCTCGCTTTACTCGTAAACGCAACTCACCCCCGCCCTCTCTTGATAGAGAGGGAGACACGTCACGTGTCTCGTGTGTTTCCCCTCTCTCTCAAGAGAGGGGCGAGGGGTGAGTTGCGTTCACAGGACGTGGGGCTGAGTAGTTACCATTTTTGTTATATACAAATCTAAATTATTTTTTATCTGCGTAAATTTTGCGAGGCTTTCATCCGCACCCTGATCCTCTGGTGTCAATTTGTTCTGCTGTTTTTTCATAGTTAACTGCGATTCATATCGTGTAATAATTTGATCGGACAAATCTCGTGCTCTTTTTAGAAGTTCTTTTTTTCTGTCCAAATCGTTTGGATCCGCAATAAGAAATCTAATGGATTCAAAATATGCATTAAGCAAACCTGCATAACTACTCATGCGTTCTTGCCTATCAATAATCCTTTGTATCTCCGAATTTTTCTGTTCATATTCAAGAACATTCAAATACATAGTAGCGCCACACTTGTGATGAATTTCTTTCTCATCCAAATATTGGATTGTATACCTTCCTGTGTTGTCAATAAAATCTCGTACGGCATCCAATTTTTCTCTTAAAAAAGGCATATATTATTGCTTAAACACGATCCCAAACTCCTCCACTTTTTTATTTACTTCAAAAAATATATTATACCCAGCTCCACCATGACCTGATTCGATCGATTCACCTGTTTCATTGTGCATCGTGCCAATGGTAAGCTTCAAATCAGCTTGTGTCGGCTGCATAATACGAACCTTGTCCCCGACTGCAATGGCATTATGCGGACGAACTTCGAGTTTCCATTTTTTACCATTCTTTACACAGCCCAAGACTTGGCCGATGTATTTTTCTTCTCCACCCTCATGACTATTTTCCGTATTTTGCTCGACCGTGTCTCGCCCAAATAAAAATCCGGTGGTATAGCCTCGATGTACGAGCTTGTCAAGAACTTTTTTCTTGATTTCTTTAAGTTTTTTTTTTTGTTTTTTGACGTCTTTTTCTTGTACAACAAAATCAAATGCCTCCCGATACGCTTTCACCACATTTGACAAATACGCCTCACTTTTTGCACGTCCTTCAATTTTGAAACTCACTACACCCGCGTCAATCAGCTCAGGCACATATTCGATAAAACACATGTCTTTTGAATTGAAAATATAGGTCCCGTGTCTATCTTCTTCTACCGGAATCTCGACTCCCGGATGAAGCGGTTCTTCTAGTGTTGCTTCGATGACACGAAACTTTTCTTTATCTGTCTTATATCTCCACCGACACGGCTGTGCGCAATCTCCCAAATTCGCACTTCGACCCGTAAGCCATGCCGAAAGCATACAACGTCCGGAATAACTCATACACATAGCGCCATGAATAAAATACTCAATTTCGCATGCGGGTACTTTTTTGTGGATTTCTTTTATCTCTCCTAGAGTAACCTCGCGACCCAATACAACACGCTCCAACCCTTGCTCGTGCCAAAATTTTACGGTCTGCCAGTTTGTCGCGTTTGCTTGCGTCGACAAATGGATACTCAAATTCGGCGCGTATGTGTGAGCCATGACAATAATACCAGGATCCGAAATAATAAGCGCATCCGGTTTCCATAGGTTTAATTGTGTGAGATATGGCGGAAGTTTTTCAAGATGTCCATTGTGCGCCACGATGTTGACGGTCACATAGATCTTTTTGCCAATATGGTGTGCGTATTCTATTGCGTCTTGCACATCATCCATGGTAAATCGATTGACACGCACTCGTAAACTAAAATCCGGAATACCCATGTACACCGCGTCTGCCCCATATGCAAAGGCATATTTCATTTTTTCGACCGATCCTGCGGGTGCGAGAAGTTCTAATCTAATTTTTTTTGTCATAGTACCCTAGTATACCAAGATAGAACAAACCAATCAATAGTTCATCCACCTATTAGTATTTCACAAGAATCATACACATTATTTTCCCGACTTCTGCCAACTTTATCCACAATATCGATTTTTTGGCTGTGTTAAGCGAAACACAATTTTTTGGTCATACTAACTTCTAAAATTTTGTACCCTAAAAATGGCTAAAAACTTTTCTAGAATTACTATGTCATACTAATTGGCAGAAGTCAGGAATAAATAATCCCGCAAGCGTGGTTGAGGCGCTCACATGAGTATCCTTGCCGGTAAACGTTATTGTGTGTATTCCCGGAACTAGACTCGCGGTCGTGAATGCTGATCCAGATCCCATGTATCCCTGAAGCGACGACTCCCACACCATAGAATCTTCCGGCAATGACGTACCAATAAATGTTAGCGCAGTGCCACTAAAGGTAATTGATTTTCCATAGCTAAATGTGGATGTGGTTGGTCCAGTAATTTTGAGTATGGGCGGCGTATAGTTTACAAGCACACTTACTGTGTGTATATCACTTTGTCCGGTACTATCAATCACTGCGGCGCTAATGATATGAGACCCGGGCGTTAATTTTTTACTCAATGCCGCGCCAGTGCCAAGACTGCCGGATATATTTGATGACCACTGAATCTTGTTTGAGAGTAAGCCATCTTGCACATCGAGGGCAGTGGCTGAAAATTGTATTGATTCATGTTCGTAATAGCTAGATTTTGACAGCGGTGTGAGCGTGAGTTTCGGTTTCCCCTCTTGTACCGTGATCATGATACTTGCGGTCGATGTGTTGCCTGCCTTATTCACCGTGCTTAGACTAATCGTATGAACACCAGCGGATAAACTCGCTTGTATAGAACAGCCTGTGCCTAACTGCGTATCAAGAGATGAAATCCATGTTGCATTTTTACACAAATTTCCATCGCTTGCATCTTCGGCCGTGCCCACAAATGAGTACGAAACTCCTGTGGAAAATATTTGTCCGGCGAGAGGAGAAGCTATAGATACATATGGCACGGTTGGTAATACTGCTAAGATAGTTACGTTTTTTTCGCTTATAAATTCTGCACTGTTTGTCGCTTTAAGGGAAATTTGATGCGTGCCGGGTAAGAGACTCGGAAGCGTGAGCTCTGTAGTAGATCCCACAAATGCTCCATCAAAAAACCAATCTAAAGAAGTGCTTGCCAATACGCCATCTATGCCATCAGTCGCATATCCTTTAAGTACAAGATTTGTCGTGGGAACCACGCTTCCGCTCGTCGGTGACAATAGATACACATCTGGATATTTTGACACCACGTCTTTTTTCAAACTTACCGTATTATTTCCCTCATTCATCTCAAGCACTTGATTTTTTTCATCAGCTTTGAGCACCAGTGAATGTTTTCCTCCTTGCCATGGTTTCCAGGTAAACGTGAGTTCTGTAAAATCGCCTGCTGCCACATCAGTTACAGTTTTTTCTTCTAGCTTTACCATCGTCTCTTTTCCAACCATATCCGTCGAAACATCATAGAGCGATACCACAAATGATCCGCTGGTTTTCACTCCCTCATTTATCACACTTGCACTTATGGCGGCATCCATATCTTGGGTCGGAATTTTTGGACTTATAGACATAAAACCGATAGAAAGGTCTGCGCGATCGGATGACAAACTTCCTCCATACACATAATACTCACCGTTTGATTCGATATATGATTGTGTTTCCACAAGTGTTTCAATCGTTTGTTGTTCAAGGGTGTTTAAGTTTCCAGACACAGTGGTGTTTACATTACCGAGCGACACGCCTCCATTTATGATATATGTTGTCTCAGTACCATAAAAATCAGACATGACAAAATCAAAACTCAAACTTTTCCATAGTGAATATATCTCATCATCAGTATAGGGATCCTCAGATGCAATACCTTCTAGTTTTTCACTGTCTATTAGATCCGCATACGGCAAATTTTCCTTGGGCAAGGTCTTGTACCAGTGAGCCAATGCGATAATCTGATATGCCTGGCGTAAATCTGCATATTCTGGGTCTGTATTAAAATGAAGGACCATTTCATCATGATGCGCTAATTGAAAATTCGTATACCAATCACTGTATTGTTTCACGAGATCATTAAGTTTTGTCTGTTGCCATACTTCAAGTGATGACAAGGGCAGAGGTCCGTCTTGCACATAGCAGGTTTTATAATTCTGACTTTCAACTCCCAGCGCAGATTTTTGTACTGCGATGGAGTTTTCCGTGGCATCGGCCGTCACATCCCCATGAATAATTGCTGCTCGAGAAGGACAAAAAATATTGTTATTAAAACCTTTTGCTGCAAGACTCGACCAAAATGGCTGATCCTGTTTAATTAATGAGATCCAATATTGAGTTGCCTCGGTACGAAATTGACTATCCCAAAATTCTTTCAAATACACATCCGCAATAAACATGATTTTTGCAAGATCAGTTTTTTCAAAGGGCGTTGGTGTTTTAGGAATTAGTTGCAGCTCGCCACCAGTGAAGTATTCCGGATTTGGATCAAGACTAATCCATTGCTTATGATTAGGAATAGCAAGCGCCTGTAAAAATAATTTTTTCATGCTATCAATTTCTCCGTCAAGATCAATAACTGTTTCTCCTGCGAGAGCAGGTTCTCCTTTGACGATAAATTGAAGTTCTTTTGTCCCACTCGCAACGGTCAATCCTGAAAGTGCGGCACTACTGAAATCCACCCCGCCCGGAGGGGATTTGAGCGCAGATTTGGGAATGGATAGTGTATTATTTGTCTCATTGCTTTCATGGGGATAGACGTTTGATAGTTTAAGTTCACCGAGTGGATCCGCATCGATTTTGATAAGTGTAGCGAAACTGATGCTTAGTTTCTTTGTTTCTTCCGGACCAATGGATCCAATCTCCGTATTCCCCTGACAATTGAAGGGGCTCCAGTTGTCTGGATTGAAACACAGTGAAGCGCTTTCGCTCGCTATCGTATTGTTGTTGTGCACGTCGACGGTGATTGTATAAGTGTATTTTTTTTTGATGAATAGAATTGAGCTGATGTTTTCGGTTATAGAAATAGAGTCGGAGAGGAGAGTGAGGTCAGGATTTAAAGTAGGTTGTTGCTCTTCTTCCTCAGAGTCATTAGGATTGTCTCCTACGGGCAACCATTGAATCGCATCAGCCCAAATAACTTTTCCTGCCTGAACTTGAGTGAATACTTCGTCAATCAGCCGAACAGCAGAC
>JACPGR010000069.1 GCA_016182415.1 Candidatus Magasanikiibacteriota bacterium | reverse complement strand
GTGTACAGTTCAAAAATCTCGGGTTGGTGATTGTCGATGAGCAACATCGGTTCGGCGTCAACCAACGAGCTGCACTCATTCGCGGACAGACGCGGACTGTCGCGGACGAACGCGGACCACTCACTGATGCTGATTTACGCGAACTATCAGATGCTGACTTACGCGGACTGAACGCGGACTTACTTGATGATGAAAAAGTAGCTGAAGGGAAAAAATTGCTGTATGAAGATTTGACGTATAAAATTAGAAAATGTTTGTTTGCGGTTCGGAAAAATATTGGCTTGGGTCATAAGGAAAATATATATGGAAATGCACTTGAAATTGAGTTTAAGAAGGAAGGGCTAGCTTTTGAAAAAGAAAAAATTATTGATGTAAAATATGATAATAAGAAGATTGGTGTGTATAGGCCTGATTTTGTAATAGAGAATAAAATAATAATAGAGCTTAAGGCCTTACCCTTTGTTGGACAAAAAGAAAAAAGGCAGGTATGGACATATCTTAAAGGTTCCTCGTATAAATTAGCTTTGTTGGTAAATTATTCACACAAAGATATAGAAATTGAGCGTGTTGTTTATGACATTGCCCGACAAGATTTTGATGATGGTAAAAAGTCCGCGTCTAGTCCGTGTCAGTCTGCATCTACTAGTAGTCCACATTTTTTGAGCATGACCGCAACTCCGATTCCTCGTTCGTTTGCGTTGACATTGTATGGTGATTTGGATTTGTCGATAATTAAACAAATGCCTGTTGGTAGAAAGGTTATCAAGACACGGTTGGTCGATCCGCATAATCGCGAGAAAGCATATCAATTTATCCGCGATCAGGTAAAGCAGGGACGACAGGTGTTTGTGATTTGTCCATTGATTGAGGAAAAAATCGGCGACGAGGTAGTGACAGGTCGCGACCTGTCACTACGGGCGCGTGAAAATTTACCAAACACCGGTTCAGAAAAAAAATCCGTGATGCAAGAATACGAAAAATTATCCACACGAATATTTCCAGATTTGAAAGTTGGGTTTTTGCATGGAAAATTGAAGTCTGGTGAAAAAGACGACACAATGAAACAATTTACAGAAGGAAAGATTGATATTTTGGTATCGACCTCTGTGGTGGAAGTCGGGGTGAATATTCCAAATGCCTCGGTGATGATGATTGAGGGGGCGGAGCGTTTTGGTCTTGCTCAGCTGCATCAGTTTCGCGGGCGAGTGGGACGCAGTGAGTACCAATCTTATTGTTTTTTGTTTATGGATAGTGATAGTTTCAAGGCCAAAGAACGGCTTACATTTTTTGAAAAAACTAATGATGGATTTGAGTTAGCCGAGTATGATCTTAAAGTTCGTGGACCAGGTGAGGTCTATGGAGTGTCACAAAGTGGTATGATGAATTTCAAACTCGCGACACTTCAGGATCATGATATTATTAAACTTGCGCGGGATGTGGCAAGGGGGGTGGATTTTTCTCGATTTGATTCTTTGAGAAAGAAGGTGGAGGAGTGGGAGGAGGGGGTGCATTTGGAGTGATTGTTTTATTGTTGCATTGTTTTTGGAATTGTGGTGTGATTAATCACGTTGTAGGGACAGGTCGCGACCTGTCCCTACGGATTTTGATTTTACATCAAATATTTTTTATTTTCACACATTATTTCTATCTCGATGCCATTGTTGCGGGTTATGAATCGTATAATTAATAATATTCTGATACGCTCGTTCATTGCGAATAATACGGTCATGAAATGAACGTTGCCATGCAAATTGTGGAAAACCAATTTGGTGTATTTGTTTTGATGCGGTGGTTTTGAATGCGCCGATTAATTCGGATAATGGTTTGATTTTGGTTGATTGTATGTTTGTGTTGGTTATATTGTTTGGTGTGTTTGCAACATCCGTAGGGACAGGTCGCGACCTGTCCCTACGTCTGGTGTGTGCAACACCATCATTGGATAAAACCAAACCAGAATCAATTTCCAACACCGCATGAATATGATTTGGCATGACAATAAATGCATGTGGAATCAGATATGAATATCGTTGAATCAACCATTCCCATTGTTGCCAGATGATTGAACCCACACAATTGATACACATGGTTTTGCGATAAATTCCACCAAAAAAATGTCGTCTATCGTCAACACAGGCCGTAATAAAATACAGATTATTTGAAGAATAATCAAAATTACGCATTCGATTGCGTTTGCGATTGCGACGAGGCATATGTGGTTTGTTGATAATGATTTTTGATGTGTGGGTGGTTATTTAAATCAAATTACGACTGCCTAATCAACTCCTCTATATTTTTCACATCAATAATTTTAATTTTTTCGTTTTGTTTGTTGGTGTCGTTGTTTTTGTTTTGTGGGGATGGATTTTGGTCAATCGATGGGGACGGGGACAGGTCGCGGTCAACAATCAACGGGGACGGGGACAGGTCGCGACCTGTCCCTACGGGGGTGTGTTGATGTGTTATTACGCGTTTCATTCCCAATTGTTCACTTTCTTTGATTCGTCGCTCTGATTGCGTCACCCCACGCACCTCGCCACCCAGACCGACTTCTCCAAATACGACCAGATCTTTTCCAAGGGCTTTGTCTTTGAAACTACTTGCGATCGCAAGACATACGGCGAGATCGACTGAGGGTTCGTTGGCTTTGATACCGCCGACAATATTGAGATGAATATCATATTGTCCGAGATTGAGTCTGGCGCGTTTTTGTAATACGGCGACGAGGACGTGGAGTCTGTTCAAATCAAATCCACTTGCTTTGCGTACGGGATACCCAAATGATGTTTTATTCACGAGTGCCTGCACTTCGACAAGGAGTGGACGTGTGCCTTCTATAAGACAGGTGACGACCGAGCCGGGTGTATTTTCTCCGCGTTCTTCAAGAAAATTTGCTGAGGGGTTGAGTACGGGCACGAGGCCTTCTTCTTTCATTTCAAAAATTCCGACTTCGTCTGTCGTGCCAAAACGATTTTTTACCGTGCGTAAAATTCGATAACTGTGGTATCTATCACCCTCGAGATAGAGGACAGTGTCGACAAGATGTTCAAGTGTCCGAGGCCCTGCTACTTCGCCTTCTTTGGTTACATGCCCGATGATAACGATAGATGTGTTTGTGGTCTTCGCGCATTCGAGTAATTTTGTCGTACAGGCCTTGATTTGATTTACATTTCCCGATCCACCCTCGACATCGTGTGAATAGATTGTTTGTATCGAATCGACTATCGCAAGCGATGGTTTGGTTTCTCGTATGGTTGCACAAATAGAGTCGGCATTTGTTTCGTTGGCAAGTCGAAGATTATTGTTGTATTGCTGTATTGCTGTATTGTTATTTTGCTTTGTTGCTAAATTGCTATTTTGCTCATTTGAAAAAAGTCTGTCAGCCCGGAGCTTTATCTGTTCTATGGATTCTTCTCCTGAAAAATATACCGTAGGGGAGACTGACACCGCAAGCTGGAGCGACAATGTTGATTTTCCTATCCCCGGCTCACCACCAAGCAAAATAAGGCTCCCCGGCACTATCCCGCCTCCAAGTACCCGATCTAGCTCAGAAATATGAGTCTCAACACGCGCTATATTTGTACCTTGTATTTCACTTAACAAATGTGTTTTTGTCGGTGCGTAAGTTGGTGTATTTGTATCTTGTTTCTTGTAACTTGTATCTTCCACGACCGTTCCCCATTTTCCACACTCCAAACACCGCCCAGCCCATTTTTGAAATTGAGCAGAGCAGTGGGAGCAGGTGAAGATGGTGGTGGGGCTTTTAGCCATTTTTTTTAGGGATGAATATAGATAAAATCGTAGGGAGCAGCTTTGAATTGTTCCATAGTTTTGTAGACCATGCCTTCGCTTGGATTTTGTTTTCCTGAATCATTGATTCTAATGATGGTTTGTCCATCACGTTCTTCAACACCAGTTAATACGATGAAGTGTCCCCCGTGTGTATTCAATTTATTTGTATTCGTGTATCCAATTTGTGGACCGGATTGAATAAGTGGGTTGCCTGACTTGAGTATTTCTAATGCTTTGTCATATTTATCTGCCCCTTTTATCCATTCGAGAGTCAATTTTCCTAGATCAGGGTGGTTTTGGAGTGCTTTTACAAACTGGGCACCATTCGTTCCTCCACCACCAGAGCATTTACGTGCACCTGATTGAGTTGCAATTTCTCCCATAATGCGTGGGTCAACATTGAACTTATAAAATCTATATACCATTGCAAACGATGTTGGGCTACAACCACCGGATTGGTATGTGGAACACCCAGACATCCCATAGGTCATTGCCCCCCAAGGACTTTGACCTTGGCCATAATATGGTACATTGTTAAATCCATAATTAAGACCGCTGGTGTTATTGATTGGTTTGGGAGGGATAGCATCAAAAATTCCTATAGAAGGAGAATTTGTGTAATCTTGTTGCACACTATCATTATATTTTGTATCCAACTCTATTCTCTTCACATACTGTATTTTCAAATTCCGAAACTGCACCAACTCAGGATTGATAGTAAAGAGTAATATATATGAAGTAGAGACAATCACGACACCAATCACACTCCCCATAATTCTCTTTTGTGCAGCTTGTTTCCCTTCAGAGGTACTACCACTTATGG
>JACPGR010000072.1 GCA_016182415.1 Candidatus Magasanikiibacteriota bacterium | reverse complement strand
GGTGTATTGCCCCGCTTGTTCAAGATTTCCAACCCAAAAGGACCAACTATTCCATTTGATTTTCTTTTCTGTTGCGGTATCGTGGAATTCACTATAGGTATAAAATGCGGTATCACCTTGAGCACCACTATCATTTTTTTTGTCCATGAATTTCCTATCGTATTAACAAATCACACTATTACAAAATCCGCGGAACTGACCTCTGTGGCAAGCTCTTCCACTAACTTCATTTCGCTCACATATGCAATCCCATATCGCATACATGCGGACTGCAGAATTTCTTCAATCATCTGATCATAGCTCAATCCCGCACTAAACGCAGCTCGCGGAAATCGAGAATTTTGATTGGGATCAGGAATAATTCCGGGCGGACAATTGACTTCAAGAATTCGAGGTATCCCGTCTGTATCGAGTCGTACATCAAATCGCGCCCAGTCTGCCATCCCCAATACGAGAAACGCTTCAGTACAATTTTGCTCGATTGCGTATTGTAAATCCTGAGAAATTTGCGCGGGGCAAACAAGCGGGTCAACACCAATTTCCGGATTATCATAGAGCCATTTTGATTCTTGATGCTCAAATTTTGGCATAGTATCGGGCAAATCATCAAACGTAATTTCAATAATTGGCAACACGCGCACTGGATTTCCAATCATTGCAACAGTAAACTCTCGCCCGGTCAAAAATTCTTCAATAAGCACCTGATGTCCTCCCTCCTCAATTAACCCTCGAGTGATTTCTCGCAGATCTTCAAAATTGTGCGCCAAATTTTTTGCGCGAATCCCTTTGCTTGACCCTTCAGACAGAGGCTTTGCAATTACCGGATACTCATGTATCAAGTCAGCACTCAATTGTTCTACGCGTTTGATAACAATTCCCCATGGTGTTGGAATGCCGTATGCCCTCATCACATCTTTTGCCATCGCTTTGTGAAGTGCCAAAGCATAGCCGATTGGTTTGGGTCCGGTATAGGGAATTTGGAGCATCTCAAGCATCGCAGGAATCTGGGCCTCCCGATCCGCGCCATGCATACCTTCGGCTATATTAAACACGAGATCAATTCGAGACTTCAGGATCTTGAGTTTTTCATACGCATCTTCATCCGCTTCGATGTGATAGACTTTGTGGCCGAGCCGTTCCAGAGCTTCTGAAATACCGGCAATTGTTCCCGGTTCATCAAACTCTGCTTCTTTGATATATTGCGGGTCATCCAAATTTGGTTTGGCGTGACGAATGTTGTAAATGAGGGCGATGTGCATACGAATGTGAATGCAACTCACCCCTCGCCCCTCTCTTGATAGAGAGGGGAAAACACACGTGAGTATCCCTCTCTTTCCAAGAGAGGGCGGTGGGTGAGTTGCGTCTTAAATAAAAAACCCAAACGAACCTAGTTCGTTTGGGTTAGAAAAATGTATAAATTAGTCAAGGGGTCTTCTGAGTCAGACCTCAAGGGGTCCATAGAAGAAAAGGTGGGACATGTGCCCTAGCGGTGTGGATGGCCACATAGAAAGGAACTTTTTTGCTCCTATCGCAATTCTATCACTTCTATTAGACTCGTCAACTTACTTATGCACAGAAAGGATCACATCACGTCCATCAATTTTTGACATCACTGTCTGAGACTTATCAAGATCCCATTTTTCTTCAACCAGATTCTGCGCTAACACAGATTTTTTGATCTCATCTATATAATCTTCGAAGATGGATTTGAGTTCCGCATCATCTGTTTTGTAATGCACTACTACAGAATCCTCGATTGTCATTTGCTGTTCTTTTCGAATCTGATTTATGGTACGAACTATTTCTCGAACAAGTCCTTCTTTTTTGAGTTCGTCGGTGAGTGTAGTATCAAGTGCAACCTTGAATCCACCATCTTCTTTTATTACCCAATTATCACCTGCATCATGTTCATCAACAACTTTTTTAACATTTAATTCTTCGGCAATAATAGATTTTAAATCAGTCGAAAGTCGAAAGTCGAAAGTCGAAAGTTCTCCGAGAGGCTGACGTACTTTTATTCCCGCTTCAGCACGCAAGGAAAGTCCCATTTCAACAATTTTTCTTACGCTATCCATTTGTGTTAAAATTTCTTCATTAACAAATTTTTCATTGACTACTGGCCAAGTCTCAAGATGCACACTTTCCATCTCCCCACCAAGATCCTGATACAATTTTTCAGCAATAAACGGAGTAAACGGTGCCATAACTTTTGATAAGGTCAACAAAACTTCTCGCAATGTTGCCCGTGCAAAGTGTTTATCTTCTACGTTATCACCCTTAAAACGATCCCGTGACCGGCGAACATACCACTGCGATAATTCCGTCACAAAATCCACAATCGGACGACTCGCCTCTGCCAATTTATATGCATTCATTTTTTCTGTCACTTCTTGAACTAACATTTGAAGCTTCGACAAAATCCATTTATCAAGAACATTATTGCTTTCTAGTACGGACAGGTCGCGCCTGCCCGCCGAATTGGAGGGACCTGTCCGTACGCGCTTCGCTGGATCTGCGAACATATCATAAAAACTATACACATTTGCAAGTGTATTGATCAACTTATTATACATCTCTCGCACACCAGCCTCAGAAAAATTCAAACTTTCGGCATGCATGACTGGAGACGAGACAAGATAATACCGCATGGCATCTGCTCCATATTTTTCCAAAACCTCGAGTGGATCTGGATAATTTTTGAGTCGCTTACTCATCTTTTTGCCATCTTCTGCAAGGACGATGCCATTTACAATCACATGTTTGAATGCAGGACAACTTTGTGGTGTTGGGATGGATGGACTTTTTCCACGTGTGAGTGCGGTCGCAAGTACATGCAAGGTATAAAACCATCCACGTGTCTGGTCTTGTCCTTCGGCGATAAACTCGGCAGGAAATCCTGCTTCAAATTTTTCTTTATTTTCAAACGGATAATGCATCTGGCCATAGGGCATAGATCCTGATTCAAACCAACAGTCAAGTACTTCAGTAATTCTTCTCATTTCTCCTCCACATTTTTTGCATTCAAACGTCAATTCATCGACAATATGCTTGTGTAAATCGGTAACTTCTTTCCCCGTCAATTTCTCGAGTTCGGTAACAGACCCCGCAACAACAACTTCACCACATTCATCATTTCGTAATTTCGTACCGTTCGTATTTCGTATCCCCATACATTTCCAAACTGGCAATGGTGTGCCCCAAAATCTATTTCGAGAAATAGCCCAATCACGTGCACCTTCAAGCCAAAGTCCAAAACGCCCATCTTTGATATGACCCGGTACCCAATTTGTCTGCTGATTATTTTTGAGGAGCTCATCTTTCATTTCAGTCACGCGTACAAACCAAGACGATGTCGCAAAGTTAAGTAAGGGTGAATCACAACGCCAACAATGCGGATAACTGTGTTCATATTTTTCTTTTGCAAATAGTCTATCATGATGCGCAAGCCATTTTACAATTTCCACATCTGCATGCGACGGATCATCTTTTGGTTTCACGTCCATTCCTGCAAAGTCCGTCACTTCGGCAACAAATTTTCCATCCATCGTCACATGCTGGATGAGCCCCGTTTTTTCTCGAATACCTGTCTGATAATCATCATCACCGTATGCAGGAGCAATATGCACCACACCCGTGCCATCCTGCGTCGTCACAAAATCACCCGCGACAACTCGGAATGCGTTTTGTGTATTTGCAAAATATGGAAAAAGTGGTTCATAGGTAAGACCAACAAGATCAGAACCCTTGAGTGGTGCAATAAGTTCAAATTCATTCGAATCTTTACTTTTAAACACTTCTGAAACTCGATCTTTCGCACAGATATAATACACAGATTCGTTTTTAACAAGCATATATTCAAGTTCCGCTCCAACCGCCAGCAACACATTCCCCGGCAAGGTCCACGGCGTCGTCGTCCATGCCAAAATAAATAATTCTACATCATTTGAGATTTGAGATTTGAGATTTGAATTTTGTTTGTAACTTGTATCTTGTACCTTAAATTTCGCAGTAATAGATAAATCTTTAATGTCCTTATACCCCTGCGTCACCTCAAAATTCGAAAGTGGTGTCACACAACGTGGACAGACATGCATTGGTTTTTTTCCTTCATAAATAAGTCCTGAATCCCATAATTGTTTGAATACCCACCACACACTTTCCATGTACTCTACATCCATTGTTTTGTAATCATGTTCCATATCCACCCAACGACCCATACGCGCGATGGTCTTTTTCCATTCTTCAGCATAACGCAAAACTGTCGCACGACATGCTTCATTAAAATTCGCAATACCCATGTCTTCGATATCTTGCCTGCTTTTCAAACCCAAATCTTGTTCAATAATATTTTCAATGGGGAGTCCATGACAATCCCATCCCCACCGACGCTCCACTCGCATACCTTGCATAGTCCAGTATCGAGGCACCACGTCTTTCATAAGAGACGCGACAATATGTCCATAATGTGGCAACCCCGTCGCAAATGGAGGCCCATCATAAAATACATACGGCTTGCTTTCAGGACGTTGACTAATAGATTTTTCAAACACCTGATGATCCTGCCAATACTTGAGGATCTCATGTTCGTTTTCACTGGCATTGTAGGGCATATTCGTTTTAAGATTAAATACTCCTGCCTGCCGGCAGGCAGGGAAAGATTTAAGATTATTTTTATAGATTAAGATTGATACGTTGAGATAAGGTTGAGATACATGGAGATACGTTGAGATATGTAGAGATACGTTGAGATACGTTGAGATACGTTGAGATACGTTGAGATACGTTGAGATACGTTGAGATACGTTGAGATACGTT
>JACPGR010000009.1 GCA_016182415.1 Candidatus Magasanikiibacteriota bacterium | reverse complement strand
ACGAAATTACGAAACTATGTGGGATACGAAATACGAACGGTACGAAATTACGAAACTATGTGGGATACGAAATACGAACGGTACGAAATTACGAAACTATGTGGGATACGAAATACGAAAGATACGAAATTACGAAACTATGTGGGATACGAAATACGAAAGATACGAAACTACGAAAATGATTGTTGTGTTCGTAATTTCGTAAAGTTCGTATTTCGTATCCTAAGTTCGTATCCTATTAATTTATTCCAAATAACCTCCCAAAAAATCTCAAAAATACTTTTCCAAGTAGCCCGGTCATCGCCATGAGTGATCCTACAATAAACACAATACCCAAAATTTTATAAAACAAATACGTCCCCCCACTACCCAAATGTGCTTCAGCCCATTCGCTATGCCCAAAATTTTCTACAAACCACGGCGTCTTGATTACCATAAGTGCACCAAGCACAATGATTAAACTTCCGAAAATGTATGTCCACATATCTTAAAATTAAACTCGAAAATCGAAAATCGAAAAAGTATTTCGGATTTAGAATTTAGAATTTAGAATTTAGAATTGTTAATACAAATAGTATATCACAAATAATGACGAATTTCACTTTTTATTATGTTCTAATCCTCCACCCTCGTTTAAAAAGAATCCATACGATGATAAGAAGTGAAACAAGTAAAATCACAATAATGCCAAATCCCACCCATGGATTTGATTCACGAATCCCAATCATCGAATAGCGTAAGCCATCGACAAAATAAAAAAATGGATTGAGCCGTGCGATGGTCTGGATATTCTCGGGAAGCATGGTGACTGAATTGAACATACCGCCCAAAAAAATAAGCGGGGTAATCACAAAAGTATTGAAAATAAATAATTGTTCAAAATTATCCGCCCATAACCCAATAATCAGACCCACCAGTGCGAACATAATAGAAATTGCAATACTATAAAACAGAAATAACAAGACATGCGCCATCGTGGCTGCACTAAATATAATTGCAATTACATATACTCCAATCCCGACTACAAGCGCCCGTGCAAGAGCTCCAACAACATAACCAACCACCATTTCTACATAAGATAAAGGCGAAACCAAAATTTCTTCAATATGACGCGCAAATCGTTGAAAATATAATGACGAAGATGATTGCGAAAATGAGGCACTAATCAAATTCATCATGAGAATTCCCGGCAACACAAAATCAATATATTTCACCCCCGCAATCGTATCAATACGCGTACCCACAACTACCCCAAAAATAAAAATATATAAAAATGCATTGATCCATGGACTTACCAGCGACTGAATAAAGACACGTAAAAAACGAGAGATCTCTTTTGCGACAAATGTGTGTAGGCCGATTAGGTTCATAGGTGAGTTAGTGAACGCAACTCACCCCTCGCCCCTCTCTTGATAGAGAGGGGAAACACGTGAGTCTCCCCCTCTTTCAAGAGAGGGCGGGGGTGAGTTGCGTCGTCACTTATTTCTTAGTTATCTCCAAATACTTCTTCTCTAAACTATCCCCGTTTTTCATTAAATTTTCTTTTGTATCAAGCGCGACAATTTTTCCATGATTAATAATAGCAATGCGCGTGCATAAGTGTTCCACTTCTTCCAAATAATGCGAGGTAAATACAATCGTCTTACCCTGTTGATTTATGAGCCGTAAATACTTCCACAATTCATGCCGTAACTCGACATCCACTCCAGCGGTGGGCTCGTCGAGAATCAAAAGCTCCGGATCATGAATCATTGCCCGCGCAATCATGACTCTTCGTTTGAGCCCTCCGGACAAATGGCGAAATTCTTTTTGTCTATGTGATTCTAAGTCTAATTGTGCGAGTAATGCATCAGATCGTTTTTTTCGTATGTCTCTTTTCATGCCAAAAAATCCACCCATATACCATAAAATATCTTCAACACTCGCAAAAATATCTACATTAAACTCCTGCGGACACAACCCAATTTTCTTTCGAGCCTCACGATACTCTGTTACCACATCATTTCCAAAAACCTCAATCACACCACTCGTCGGCGTACTGATGCCGGTTGTACAATTGATAAGTGTACTTTTACCCGCTCCGTTTCGGCCAAGTAAGCCAAAAAATTCTCCTTGAGGAATTTCAAGAGAAATATTGTCGACTGCAAGAGTCTGGTCGTAGCATTTGCTAAAATTTTTTACGTCAAGTGCATACATAGTTACTGTGTAAAAATTCCAAAACCCTAAACTCAAAACTCCGATTCGGCCTGGTTCCACTGAGTCACCACGAAGTGAGCTCACGGCCGAAGGTTAACGGGACAAAAAACACTTATTATTTTCAACAATGTTCACAATAATTTACGAAGAGCCAATTTTAGTATTATTTTGGATTTAGACTTCGACGTGGTTCCAGTGATGTCACCAGAATTGAGCTCAGTCGAACGATATTAGAGTTTTGAGTTTTTATACAGTAACTACATAGCAATTTTCAGAAATTATCTTTTAACACACCCAAATTAACTTCGCTAAAACACCTCCCTACCCTTCTGTATAGCACCTCTCATTTTTTTAAGAACTGAACGTTTTTTTTTCTCATCTAAACGCTTGGATTTTGATGACGTGCTCGGCTTGGTTGCTGTCCTCTTTTTTGGAATATGAAGTGCGTGCTTGACCAACTGATCCAAACGCGCTCGTGCAAATTGGCGATTTTGCAATTGTGTTCTTCCAGTTTCTGATGAAATAATCAAATTTCCTCGCACATGTATTCTGTGGTATAATACGCTCAAAATCCGTTCTTTTTGCACTTCACTAAATTTTTTAGTATCACGCACATTCCAGCTAAGTGTTACCTTGCTTGAAACTTTATTTACATTTTGCCCACCCGGTCCTGAAGAACGTGCGAAACGTATCGAAATTTCTGATTCTGGAATAAGATAAGGCATACAAAAAATTAGGCAACAACAGATAATGAATAGATTAACTTATCTATGGTATATCATATATCACAAATTT
Organism: Candidatus Magasanikiibacteriota bacterium; assembly: GCA_016182415.1. Classification (GTDB taxonomy): domain Bacteria; phylum Patescibacteriota; class Patescibacteriia; order Magasanikbacterales; family UBA922; genus JACPGR01. Next base: position 562 of record JACPGR010000009.1, on the reverse strand, counting down.
TTTCCAGTATTCGATATACATAAATTACCCCGCCCTGATTAAGTCGGGCGGGGTATCACATGAAAATTCTCTAAGTATTTTTTTAGTCTTTCTTTCTTTTGACGCTTTTTTTGAGAGCAACCTTTGTAGCTGAAGTTTTTTCTTTACCAACAACTTTTTTCTTTTCCTTATGAGCCGCTACAAGCTCGCCGTCGTCTAGGATAGCCAAAATCTTATCAACTTTTGCACTGAGTGAATCAAACATTTCTTTGGTAACAGCCGGAACTTTTGGAATAACACTACCGCGATCTCGATCTCGTTCGCCTGAAAAACTTCCATGTCGTTCACGTTCACCGCCAAAACTCTTGTGTGTACCAAAGCGAGGCGCAAAATTTTCTTTGCCTTTAAAACAATTACTACACAACACTGGCTTGCCGCCAACTGGTTTAAAGGGTACTTGACACGCATCACCACACTTTGCACAAGTCGCGCTATACATCTGGCGAGGTCCATCATCCCGACGATCGCCAAATTTCGACCCACCGCCAAAACCACCGCCCATAGATCTTCGGTCTCGACTTTT
>JACPGR010000068.1 GCA_016182415.1 Candidatus Magasanikiibacteriota bacterium | reverse complement strand
TCAAATTCCGAAACTGCACCAACTCAGGATTGATAGTAAAGAGTAATATATATGAAGTAGAGACAATCACGACACCAATCACACTCCCCATAATTCTCTTTTGTGCAGCTTGTTTCCCTTCAGAGGTACTACCACTTATGGTCCATACAACACCGCCATGAATAAGTCCGATCACTGCAATGAGTCCCATAATTACAACTGCATACTTATATACCGCAGACAGATATTCACCCAAAAATGGAATATTGAGCCAGGTAGTTCCTTCTGCGTCCGTTGTGACCATTTCCTCAACATTGATATCAGAAAAATTAAGTCCGGGGATATTTATTTTTGGTTGGGGTTTTTGGAGGATTTGAGCGATTTCATTTTGAAATTGCTTTGCACTGCCTTCAGCATCTGTGATTGCATCTATAGCATTTGAAAGAGATATTCCACCACTTTTTTCGATTGCTGAAAGAATTTGAGGATCTGTTGTATTTTGTAGAGGATTTACAGGTGTGTAGCTACCATCACTATTTTTTTTCTCGCAATAATATAAATCATAATAGTTATTATCATGTTCATCTGTACATCTCCATTCGCTTTCATTACCCTTATCACCATCATAATTTTGTGCACAATCCTTTGCAGTTTGGCAGACACAAAATTTGGCGTTTGGCAATTTCAAATCGCTCGTTTCACAATCTCCAGAAGCACATTCCCCATTTCCGCATGGTTCACCAATTTTTTTATCCCCGGCAAAAATTATAGTGGGGGATAATAGAATTCCAAGTAAGAAAAAAAAGATTATATATGTAGTAATTTTTTTCATAAGTATTTTAGCCAGAACCCGCCGCAGGGTATTTTTGAATATCTTCAGGACGTATAATCATTTTTTTTGTTAGCGTACATTTTTGATAGTATTGTAGTGCTCTACCCATAGCAGCTTCAGACACAGACATACATTTGAATGCATCAAGTGCGTATTGTTTGTTAGAGCAATTACTGTTGTCCGAGTCTCCATGTGTCATGAATCGTACTGCAGCTTCGATAGAGAGATCTGGATTGAGTAAGTCAGTAACGGTATACCATCTTCCATAGACTCGGCGCGCCCATTCAGGACCATTGGGTCCTTGTATTTTTTGTCCAGTTGGTCCATTTGCATTTGGAAAAATGGTAATTTGCAAAAATGAGATACCATGCGTGAATCTCCAGTCTATACCATAATCAGGTGGCTTGCTGAGATCAAATCCATCATCATTTTTTACAACCACTCCATCTATTTTATAATTGTTGTGTTTTTTATTATCCCAGGTTCCGGGAGGAATTGGAAATGTTATTCCACTGAATTTTTTACCAGATAGAAGAAAATCTTTTCGCGCGCCGACAGCCTTGCTCCCTGTCCAATTTTCATCATGTCCAATCGCATGTAATTTTCCGCCAGACTCTTTGTGCGTAAAAGCCCATAGTAAACATTCATCAAGCCCAAGTTTTTGACTCACTTCTTTGATATTTTGATCCGTAAGTGTAGCATTTGTGGCCGGTTTACTGTGATGAAAATTTGGGTCGCTTATGAGCATGCCGGTGCCATCCATTTTACCGATAACATCGCTAAAATCTAAGCCACGGACATAGAGCACTCGCAAATTCCGAAATTGCACTAGTTCTGGATTGATGGTGTTGAGTAGTATGTATGAAGTAAGTGCCACCGTAATTCCAATAAGACTGCCGACAATTCTTTTTTGTGCCTGCTGTTTTCCTTCGGAAGTACTCCCACTCATGGTCCAAACAATCCCGCCATCAATAAGGCCAATTACCCCGATAAGTCCAAGTATTACCATGGCATACTTATAAATTCCTGAAATATATTCTCCTAAAAAAGGAATATTGAGCCAAGTTTGTCCCTCCTTGTCTTGTGTAACCATTTTGCTGATATCAATATCCGAAAAAGACAAGCCGGGAATATTTATTTTTGGTTGGGGTTTTTGGAGGATTTGAGCGATTTCACTTTGAAATTGTTCTGCAACACCTTGTGGATTAGTAAAGGCATCTGTTATACCTACTTTTGATCCCATAGGATACTTGATAGTACCATCTTTTTTTTTACAATAGTTGAGTTCATTTGAAATATCAGTCCCAGATACACATGCCCATTCATTTTTGTCTCCTCCGTATTTATTTGCACAATCTTGAGATTCCGTGTTGATGTTACATACACAAAAATTATTCTCAGATTGAGATAAGTCACTTTCTTGGCATAAGAGTGTTTTACATTGAATAATTTCACCAACCGCATTAGTTATTGAGCCAGATCCACATACTTCTCCAATTTCTTTTTGGGTCGTGGCACCTTGGGCGATTTGTGGAATCAATAAAATAATGGCGGTGTGAATGGATGCTAAGGTAATAAAAAAAAGCTTTCTCATATTTATAGTTTAAGTATCGTCTCCCATTCAAACTCCGTCTTCGGCGTTACTATCTGTTTATTATCCATAAAAAAAGTCGGGACTGCTTGGATATTTAAAATGAGCGCAATTTGTTCGACTGTGTCGATATAGGCAAGAGTTTCTCTTGATTCAAGACACTCACTAAGTTTATCTATTTTGAGTTCAATAGACTCGGCAATACTTCCCAAAATCGAATCTGAGAGATTGTCGGAATTGGCAAGCGCGAGTTTTCTAAATGGTTCAAATTTATCTTGCGCATGCGCACAAAATCCATAGGTGTGTGCCTTGAGAGACGAGTAGGGAAATTCGGAGACAGGCAGACCTTTCCAAATTATTTTGATACTGTCCGGATATTTTTGGAGTAGCACGTCAAGCATGGCACTTTGCTCGACACAGGCAGGGCAGGCAAAATCTTCAAAGGCCACGATGGTTGTCGGAGCTTTTTTGTTTCCAATTATCGGATCTAAGGGAAAAATCGGAATGACAAATTCACCGGTTTTTTTCTCCGGTTTTTCCGCGATATCGGGAAAGAGGGGTTCGTATTGGACAATGCGAATAAAGAGCGTCGCTGAAACGAGTAAAATCGCCGGGATAAATACAAGGAGGATTTTTTTGGTATTAAGCATAGATTATGCGACGCAACTCTCCCCTCGCCCCTCTCTTACGGAAGAGAGGGGAAACACACGTTCACCTGTCTCCTTTCTCTTCGGTAAGAGAAAGGCGGCTTCGACGTGGTTCCACGGTTCCATCGAGTTCACCGAGATGTGATGTCACCAGAACTGAGCTCAGCCGAACGAGGATAGCCATGCCTGCCGGCAGGCAGGAGTTGCGTGTATTATATTGGCATTTCAAAAATACCATTTTTATTTTTATCAGTAAAGTATAAGGTTTTGCCGTCAGTGCTCGTAAACATTGAGGCAATGGTATATATGTCATCAAGTTGAATTTTTGTTTTAATCCCTGTTACGGTATCTATTTTATAAAGTTCATCTGGAGTTCCGTCTGCTATTTGGGGCGCAAATCCAGATCCATCATCGAGGGTATTTGGTACGCCACAATATGCAAAGCGATCATCAGACATGGTGCATTTGCTTGCCCATGTGTTTACCCCCAGCGGTTTTCTATTTTGTCCGGCATTATCCGGTGTGGCTCCGACGATCCAGAGTTCTGGTTTGTAGTTGCTCGTCGGGCTGTAGACACTGTGCAATAATTTTTCACCGCTTTTTGACCATTGGCTCTCAAGACCATAGCCTTCTACCGTAATGGATTTGAAATTTTCATGATTAAGCCCCACGAGTAAAATTTGTTGTCGTGATCCGTTGAGTGGGTCGCCGGTAGCTGAGAGCGCCACTACTTGGCGATTGGGGGACCAGTCTACTGTTACTTTGGATGCGTTTTCTCCCATTGGTTCAATAAGTTTCACCTGCGTGCCTTTTGGGTCGCTCGTGATGAGCCAGCGATTGCCCGGGTCAAGCCCGATGCTTTTACTTGCAATCTGGCTTCCTTCTGCTGAGAATGAAAAATCTTCCCAATGTTTGGGCAGACTTACTTGTTCGCCGGTATCAAAATTATAATAAATATTCGCGCCGTCCGGGTATTCGATGATAGATTCATTGTTTTTGGGGGACCATGTTACATTTTGTACATTATAAAATATTTGATCGCGTAAGAGTTCGATAGTTCCGTCCGGTTTGATTCGATAAAATTTTCCGTCTTGCATATTATAAAATCGCGCGCCGCTATTTTTTGCCGGAGCCGCGCCAAGGGTGCTTGCCTGTGTTGTCTGTGTGATGAGTGCTTTACTCAGCGTCCCTGGGGGTATTACGAGAACAGGTTGTCCTGCTCCGGGCTGTGTTGGGGACGTTGTGATAGGGACAGTCCCCGGACTCGGTAGCTGGGATGGGGGGATTACCAATTGACCCGGGATTTTGCCTTCGCCAGAAATAGGGAATTCCCCGCTTTCACCTGGGGTTATGGTACCGATTTCAAGCAGGGCTTTTCGCGCAAAAAAAACGCGGTATATGGCGTAGCCAAGTAAGATACATACGACGATAAATATCGCCATGTAGATGAGTCGTTTTTTGTCCATAGACTGATTTAAGAATGAAGATTTTTGAATGTAGAATTAAGAATGTAGAATTATGTATTTTCCTGTTTTTGGGGTTGTTTACCTGCAAATAATGACGCATTGTATAATTCGCGTAGCTGTTTTGCTGTTTTCATCATATTCACGATTAGTTTTTTTAGTTCTTCTTTTTTCTTTTTAATTTTTTCTTGTTTTTCTTTGATATCTTCTTTAAGTTCATGAATTGCAATTGATAAACCCGATCTTACATTTCCAATATATCCACATGCAGTGAGTAATAATAGGCCAATACCAATTATGAGTAGAATTACACCAAAAATGGATAAAATAATTATTGTCAATAACAAAAAAATACTCGCAATTTGTAATAATAAGATTTCACGTTCCTTTGGTTTTATTTCCTTCTCTAATTTGTTAATTTCTTTTTTTAAATCTTTTATTTTTTTAGCAGTTGTCTTCCTTCCTTGGTTTAATTTTTTTATGCGACCTCTGTATCGGAGTTTATTTACTAATTGTGTTGCCCCACTACGCTCTTTTTCTTTTCTATTATAGCCACATTGATCACAGCCTCCATCTTTATCAAGTGGTGCACCACATTGTGGGCAGAGTTTTTGTTCAGCAGGTTTTTGGTTTGCTTGTTCTGCGGGAGTTTGTTCACCTGCTGGTTGTCCGGTAGGTTCTTGTTGTGTGGGCGATGATTGTGTTTTTTCACCCGTAGATGGACTTTGTTCGTTTGGGGGAGTTTCTGGAGATTCTTGTCTAGGGACGGGTTCTTCGGAGTTTGAGGATTCGTTTGATTCTTGTCCTGTAGGATTTTCAGAATCTCTCGCGCCTTCTTCTGGAGATGAATTTTCTGGATTATTTTGTCCATCGGGTGGCTCTTCTTGTTTTTGTGTAGGATCGCTTTGTTTCTCGGTATTTTCTGGAATTGTTTTTTTATTTTCAAGTTCTTCCTTATTATTCTTATTTCTCATTTCTTTACTTTCTTTAGTTCCTCTTTTTGATTGTGGCTTGAGGGGGTTCTCAGTATCATCCGTAGGGTTTTTAGATTGATTTTTTTGTGTTGTATCTCCACCTTCCTTGTCTTTGCCGATATCTGCTTGCTCGGGATCTACATCGTTCGATTGAGTTTGTTGGTTATTATTTTCTTGTGGATTAGTTTCGTCGCTTTGTTCCGGAGTCTGGTTATCTGATAAATTTCCCTCATCTCCCTCATCTTGTGCATCTCTTTGTCCTCCTGTTTTTGGTGCAATAGATTGGCTTTCGGGTGATGGAGAATTGGTGTTTGGGCTTGTCGTGTCTTGTGTTGGTTGTGCATTTTTTTCATCGTCTTCAAGATTTTTATCTTCCTCGTCCTCATCTGCGTCTGCTGTATTGTCTGCCTCTGCATTTGGATCTGAATCTGAATCTTTTGCATCGTCGTCTTTTTTATCATCTTGTTCCGCGGGTGTTTCATCATCTTCTTTTTCTTCCCCCGCTTGTGTTGGAGTAGCTGGAGATCCTGTTCCAGGTTTTTGCGGTGCGGTGTTTGTATTGGTATTGGCAGGTCTTGGGATCTCTAATTCAGGCGAAGTATTTTCCAAACCCTCGTGCATCTCATTTTCCAAATTTGGTTCAAGATCAGTATTCGCCAATTGGTCAGACATGCTTTTACTCAATTCCTTTTCGAGTTCTTTGGTATTCAAATTTAATTTTGGTTTAAAATTTTTTCCCAATTGGGAGGTAATTTGATCGCCGATTTGTTTTTGTGCTTGTGGCCCGTGGACTCCCATGCCAAAATTCATCATTGACATCATGACAGCACTGCGTACCATATTCGCAAATCGTGATTTGAAGCTTTTTTTTCCCGCCTTAGGCATATAGACATACAAATTACAAATTGTACAAATGTACAAATTCCTGTATCCAAAATTTTAGTATTTTTAATTCTCCCTAGCTTGCTATGGGACAATTCATTTATTATCTCGTTAGCTTGTTGCGAGGTGGTTCATTGCATCAACGGTGTCAAGAAAACGAGCACAGGCAATGCCATAGCTATTTATTTCATCTTCTATCATATCGTCAGAGGCCGATCCAAAGGATTCTCGATCTTGGGCTATTTGAATTGCAGTTCGTTTTGCAAATAGTTTGATTACTTTTTCAATAGTTTTTTCAAGTTCTGCGTCATTGTGTGTCTTACAGTTTTCTATAATTTTTGTCGTATAATATTTCAAATCTTGTGTAATATGCTCGAGTTGTTTTTCGAGTGGAATTTTGTTGTGTCGCGATAAACTATGGCTCATTTTTTTGAACTGCTGGAATTTCAATTGTTCATCTGGCAGATTCATACAAGACGATAGGTATCTTGATGTGTAAGAATATATCTTTTTTTCTTCGTTTTTTTATTCACCATGTCAATCAATAATTCCGGAATAATATCATTGATCTGTTGTTCGATATGTCGAGCCCCACTGTCGCTCACATCAAGATTTTCGCGGAGTGCAGATAAGACGGTCTTGTCTACCTCGATGTTGATTTGTTGTGTCTGTGTGATATGGGCAAGCAAGCTATCAAGTTGTTTTTGAATAATGTCTTCGATATGTGATGCGCTTAGTGGTTTGAATATGGACACGGTATTGATGCGACTAAGCAGTGAAGCTCCTAGTTCTTCTTTTGCCGAAGCTACAATGAGTGCGCGTAGTTCTTTTTCTTGTCCCTGTGGTACTCCACCAAAACCAATGCTTTGGCGCTTGAAAAAATCAGCACCGATGTTTCCGGTCATGATGATAACTGTGTGTTTGAGATCAATTTGTTTACCATTGTTATCATGCAAAATTCCTTCGTCAAGAATTTGGAGAAGGAGCTTAGTAACATCATGATGCGCTTTGTCAATTTCATCAAAAAGCAAGACTGAATATGGCCGTTGTTTTATTTTTTCGAGGAATGGATTTCGATCTTTGTAGCCGATATATCCGGCAGGGGAGCCGAGTAGTTTTGAGATGCTATGCCCCTCGCTAAATTCACCCATGTCGAGTTTTATGAGTGCTTTTTTGTCGTGATAAAGCTCTTCGGCAAGTCGTTTTGCAAGCTCGGTTTTACCCACACCACTTGGGCCGAGGAATAAAAATGATGCAAATGGTTTGTCTTTTTTCATCCCCAATTGCGCGCGTTTAAGAGACTGCACGACTTCATCAAGAACCTGATCTTGTCCAATAATATGTTTTTGCAGACGCTCTTTGAGTATCGCGATAGCATCCCATGCATTTTGCGATATGATGCGTTTATCGATATGCATTTTTGAACTAAGTACGGACTGCACATTTTTTTCCGTCACCTTGAGAGGCACCTGCATCTCATCTTTTTTTTGTGCGTTTATTTTTTTTATTTTTTTTTCAAAATTTTCCACTTGTTTTTTTAGTTTAATTGCGTCTTTGAGCCGCTCTTCCGCAATTGCTTTTTCTTTTTCCAGAGTTATTTCTTCGAGCTTTTGTTCAAGCGCAAATTGTTTTGCATCACATATATTTTCTGTTTGTCTTGATTTGACGGCGCTTGCTGCTTCGTCAAGCAGATCAATCGCTTTGTCCGGTTGAAAATTGTCATGGATGTAGCGATTGCTCAACGTTATGGCTTCGGTCAAAGCTCCCTGAGTAATCACAACATGGTGAAAGCTTTCGTAATATTTTTTTATCCCCTCAAGAATGCGGAGTGTATCAAGGTCATTTGGTTCTTCAATATCTATTTTTTGAAATCGCCGTTCGAGTGCCGGATCACTACTGATATATTTTTTGAATTCATCATAGGTGGTTGCGCCGATGCAACGAAGTTGTCCTCGAGCAAGCGCAGGTTTCAAGATATTTGCCGCGTCCATGGTGCCTTGGTTTGATCCGGTGCCAATGATATTGTGAATTTCATCCACAAACAAAATATAATTTGGCTGCTCGGCGCATTCATCAATAATCTGTTTGAGGCGCGCTTCAAATTCTCCGCGGTAAATTGTCCCTGCGACAAGCAGTGTCAGATCAAGTGAAAATATTTTTTTGCGTCTAAGCGCTGCGGGTACTTCTCCATGTGCTATTTTTCGAGCCAAACCCTCGACAATTGCAGTTTTGCCCACGCCTGGCTCGCCAACCAAAATTGGATTGTTTTTGGTCCGACGTGCGAGAATATGTATGATGCGCTCGATTTCGTCTTCTCTGCCGATGACTGGATCGATTTTTTCAAACGCGGATTTTGAGGTGAGTTCAGTCGTAAACACCCGAAGCGCGCTGGCTTGTTTTTTGGATGTATGTGTCTGTTTGTGTGTTGTCGTGTCTGGGGGCATGTGCGGCAAAATTTCCGGACCGGGTAATTGTTGCAATTCTTCGAGCATCTCCGCCGCGTCTGCAATGTGTGAAAAGTGAGATGTGTTTTGGAGTGATATAATGAGTTGTTCCTCGATGGCTCGAATATTAACTTGGAGATTTTGGAAAAACGAATTGATTGGTTTATCGTTTGAATTAAGTAGGCCATAGAGCAAATGTTCTGTGCCAATATAGGTATGTCCATGTTCATGCGCAAGAATGAGCGCCTTTTCGAGTACTTTTCGTGAAGAAGGACTTAGTTCCGGCAATCGCGCCAATGGTGGTACATTATGTTGCCTGTGTTCGATAAAAAATACCGCATTATGTTGTTTGATGAGTTCGGGGGTGATATTCATTTTGCGTAAAATTTCAAGACCAATACTGCCCGGTTCTTGCATCATCGAGTAGAGCAAGTGGATAGGTTCGACATTATTGATTTCAAGATTCGAGACACATGCGATCGAATTTGCAATAATATTTTTAAGATGGCTTGAGAAGTTGTCAATGAGTTTTTGAGCGTCCATAGTTTACGGATTTACGATACGAATCTTACGGATGCGTCGCACTCTCGTGCGACATGTGGTGCGACTAGCACCACCCATCAGTAAGGTTCGTATATTTGCAATATAATTAGCTTTTAGTATATACTAAATGAAGTTTTTAATCAATAAATCATCACGTAATATGAGTTTTCCTAGACATATTTTTAAGGCCTATGATATTCGGGGTCTGGTGGATGGAGAATTGACGCTAGAATTAGCCTACTTTATTGGCAGATCCTTTGTAATATTACTCAAAAATAAGAGCTATGAGCTTGAGGAAAAGAAACTGGTGGTGGGCTATGATATGCGACCAAGTAGCATGGGATTTCAAGCAGAAGTAATGCGAGGCATTACAGATGAGGGTGTTGACGTGGTAGATATCGGACTTGTCTCAACTCCCTTATTCAATTTTGCATGTGCACATTATAGAGAGCATGCCGGAGGTATTATGATTACAGCTAGTCATAACCCTGCTGAGTATAATGGATTTAAAATTACTTTTGATAATGGATTGCCACTTGGTAAAGAGACGGGGATGGATGAATTGCGGGATTTGGTAGAAAAGGGAGAATTTGAATTAGTTGATCAAAAAGGAGCTATCGAACGCACAGATGTGTTTTCTAACTACAATGAACGTATTTTTAGTTTGGTGGATACAGAAAAAATTAAAAAACTCAAAATTGTGGTTGATGCGGGAAATGGTATGGCTAATGTGAGTATTCCAAAAGTACTCGCACAAGTACCTGTCGAAGTCGAGTATTTATTTTTAGAACCGGATGGTACATTCCCAAATCATGAAGCAAATCCGCTCAAAGAAGAAACGCTCAAAGATTTGCGACAAAAAGTGCTCGAAACAGGCGCGGATTTTGGGTTTGCCCTTGATGGAGATGCGGATCGAATTGGGCTGGTGGATGAAAAAGGTAAGGTGGTCCCTGCGTCGTTTGTCGGGGCGATGATTGGACTTGAGGTGCTCAAACGAAAAGGCGGGGGGCACATGCTCTACGATTTGCGTATGAGTCGATCAGTGAAAGAATTGTGGGAGAAGAATGGTGCGACAACTGATATTTGTCCGGTCGGGCATGCCCATATCAAACGAATGATGAAAGAATCTCATTCGATTTTTGCAGCTGAGCTCTCACTGCATGTATATTTTGCAGATATGTATGATGTCGAGTGCACTGATTTGGCGTTGTTGTATGTGTTGGATATTATGTCAACTCAGGGAAAAAAATTGAGTGAAATTTGGGAGCCCATGAATACCAAGTTTCATTCGGGAGAAATTAATTTTGAAGTTGAGGATACAAAAAAAGTTTTGAATGCGCTTAAAGAAACATATCATGATGGAAATTTAAACGAACTTGATGGAGTCTTGTTTACCTATCCTGACTTTTGGTTCAATGTACGCGCGAGTAATACTGAGCCGGTATTGCGGTTGAATTTGGAGGCGGAGAGTAAGGAATTAATGGAAGAAAAAGTTGCCGAGATAAGACAGATTATCATTGCCTAGAATTTTATTTTAGAGAAAAATAAACTCCCGAATTTACGGGAGTTTTATTTCAAACAAATCTTCATACGGATCTACTCCATAGTGTCTATATGTCTGCGATCCGGTCATTGTCGTCGTATCTGCCATCGTATACCCAAGTTTCAATACCAAATCTTCTATATCTTTTTTACCCCCTTCAATTTCAAGATAGGCGGGAATGCTTGGATATTCGTCTATCTCAATATGGGTATCACCATATTTCCAACTTGTGCGATATTTTTCTCGATGCCGAAAAGATGAAAGTCCTAGACGCGTAAGGATTTGTTCAAGTGTTTCAAAATCAGTCACTTCAACCTGCAATTCTTCTGCTGATCGAAATCCATCATGCCTATCTTCTGCGTATTTGTATACAAATTCTACTGTATCGCCGACAGAACGTATACGACATAGTTCATTGTTGTCACGTATTTTTTTATCTGGAAAATCGTATGCTTTTTCGACGATGAGTTTGCGCCATTGTCTTATCGCGCCAAGTTCTGCAAGTTTTTGTTCAATTGCATCTGTGTCAATATCCAAAATTTTGATTTCTATTTCTTGTTCTTGCATATTTGTAGTGATTGCAACTCCTGCCTGCCGGCAGGCATGGCACCCCCGCCCTCTCTTGGAAAGAGAGGGAGACTCACGTGTTTCCCCTCTCTATCAAGAGAGGGGCGAGGGGTGAGTTGCGTTCACAAGACGCGAGAGGTGAGTTGCGTGTTTAGAACTAACGGTTCTTCGTAAATTATTGTGGGTACCTAATTCCAATCCCGTAAGGGATGGAATATATTAGGCAGGCACTTAAGTGCCTGTATTGCGTATATTAAATGAATGAGTACCGTTAG
>JACPGR010000073.1 GCA_016182415.1 Candidatus Magasanikiibacteriota bacterium | reverse complement strand
TGTAACAACCGTCTGAATTTGGATGAATGTAGCAGATTGCATACACTCCTTGACAGGCAGTTGATAATAAAAAGACACCTAGCGGTGTCTTTTTTAGTATAGCAGATTTTGGGTATTTGGGGGAGTTTCGTAATTCAAAGCCAATATGGGTAGCTCCGAGATCTCCACCTAAAAAATGGAGATCGTTTTTTATATAACTACGACAAGCCTAAACAGAAAATACTCTATCCGCTGTCTGAATAAGTAAAGAACCCAATCTCTGTCTCATATCCTGTAGATCAAGTGTGCCAGGTGAATCAAAAATTCCCGGATAATATTTGACTTTTATAAATTCTTTACTTATGTTTTTTTGCTGGCGTATTGAGAAATTTGTCGCTCCATCTATAACTTTATGCTGAGGAAATTTGGCGTGTGTTGTTGAACCATCCTCATCAGAAAGCCCTAGTTTAATACCATATTTCTGTCTCCATTGTTCAAGCGCTATACTTGGATCCCCTGAATAATATACCACATGCCGTGGACGCCGATCCGGATACTTAGAAAAATAAGTTTCCCAAAAACGCTCTGAGGGGATAACCGTACCCCCTCGTTGATAATATACTCCGAGTGTTTGCAAACGGTATACATCACGAGGTTCTGATAAATTAAATGGTTTTTGTATCCTCTGTTTGATATTTTGTATTCTACCTGTATCAATTTTTTGTCGCCCCTCAACAATTGCTTCAATTTCCTCCAGTAATTCTTGAACTAATGCTACACGAAAATGGGGTGCTATCTCGCGAGCATGTGTCTCTATATATTGCGAGATATATTCTCTCATGTCTGTCAATGTCTTTCTGTCCTCCTGCATATAACACAGATTATCAAACATCGCAGAGGCTGTCTCAGATACAATCCATGAACTGCGAATTGTGGAATATTCATTCGTTGGTGTTGCCTGCATATGCTCATCAAGTTCATATTGCGATCCATGATTTGGATGAACCGACGCATCCTTTGGGAGAAATACTATCCCTGCGTCGATATGAAGTCCATCTCGATCTCTTGGCACGGCATACACATCATTATAGCGATTGTAGATATGGCTTTCACTAGGAGGAATCGTTTTTCGTGCAAAATCGCCGGCCATGTAATGGGGGTTAGAGAAAAAACAATTATTCGCAATGAATACAGATGGAAATGCCACAAAAATTTGGTTGCCTGTTTCTCCGCCATAATATTCCCCAAGCACATATTCCGCAGCAAAATGAACAGCCACCTTATCGCCAAAAGTTCCTTGATAGAAACTATCTGTGTGAGTGCTATCTGTAAACACATGTATTCGTCGCAAAGCCTCTTCTCTAGAATTTGGATGACGAAGGAATTCCATAAAAAAATCATCAGACATTTTTTGTTGTACAATCAATCTACCTACTACTGAATGCAGCCGTTGATCTCCAGCGGTGATATCCACAAATCCATTGCTGTACTGTCCAATACCATCCGTATGTTCTGCCATTCTCGATTGGTCACGAATTCCCTGTCTGGTGACATGCGTGACTAATTCACCAGGAAATCGCTGAAGAAGAAGAATATAATCTTCGAGAGTAAGTGATGAGAGATACTCCTCGGTAAAATACTGTTCAATGTCTTCTCTTTCCCAGCCCGCCTCCCGCCATTTACATTTTTGATGAGATAAAAATGCCTGTACGGCCTCTTCCACTTCTTCTTTTCCGATAACATCATCTAAAGTTGTATATTGTTGTTTGAGTTGTTGTTTTCGATCTATGTTTTGTGTGTAAGAATTCCATGTTTTTTTCATTCTCGTCTGTATAGTATTACCTTGTGATTTTTCATTGTCATTCAAGCAAAGCTCACCATAAGAATCCATCATATCCTGAAATTCTCTGTTTTTGCGCACAAGATCTTGGAGTCTCAACAACAATTTTTGAGTTTTCCATTCAGTTTTTCCAATCTCTAACTCAAGAGATCTTTTTTCTTCAAGCTTAGCCGGATTACTTTCACGTTCTTTTTTTCGCAACTCACGTACGGTTGCTTTTATCTGGTTCTTTTCCGAATCAGAAGCTGTTTGATGAATAAATTGACCAAAAAAAGATGGAATTTTTTCAGACATATCAAAATATATATAAAGGTTTTTTTATTTGAATTTTAGTATTGTTTTGGATTTAGCTTCGGCTGTGAGCTCCCATTTGGGTCTGAGCCTCAGGGTCGAAGACAGCTGAACAGATATTAGAATTTTGAGTTTTACACAGGAACTAAGTATACTTAGACAAGAGCCTTGTACGCCTCGTGAGCGCCGTAAGCCTCGTAAGCCTTTACTCAACTTCAAGTGTATGCACAGTCGGTTTCACGCATTTTGCCGTCATCTGCGGGCAATTTCAACTGTTCCCAAAATGGGAACTGTTGCGATAGCGTAGGCTCCCTATCTTTCATTTTAGCCCAATAAGTCTTTGGGCTTGGGCTATCAGTTAATGCTCGTACTACATCCAAAATAGAAAACCACCACTCTTTTTGATAGAGTGTTCTTCGGATAGATTTACCTTTGAAAATTGCAATTTGATTGTGTTGTTCCTCCATATGATTTAGTGGCTAAAAATACAAATTGAATTGTTATTATTTGTTAGTACTTTACAAAAAATTTAAGAAACCTCCACTTCTATCTCCATCAACCGATTATATTTCTCTATTCTCTCAGAGCGCGACATCGATCCTGTCTTGATAAATTCAGAATTCACCGCTACCGCAAGATCCGCAATGAAGGTATCGGCTGTTTCTCCGGAACGATTTGATACAGAAGTCTTATACCCATTTTTCTTTGCCAAATAAATCGCATCGATCGTTTCACTCAAGGTTCCGATTTGATTGAGTTTGATAAGTACGGCATTTGCCACATGTTCGTCGATTCCTTTTTGAATACGAGCTGTATTGGTAACAAACAAATCATCTCCGACTATTGTCACTTTTTTGCCCAGACGTTTGGTAAAAATCTTCCAATTCTCCCAGTCATCTTCGGCAAGTGGATCTTCGATAGAAATAATCGGATATCGTTTGACCCAGCTTTCAAGCGTGCGGATCATTTTGTCCGCGCTTGAGGCTTGTGAAGAACCATTGAAATAATAATTGCCTTTGCGAAAAAATTCTGATGCCGCAATATCAAAGGCGATAAACACATTTTTGCCCGGTACAAATCCTGAGGCTTGAATCGCTTTGACGATAAGTTGAATTGCGCGTTCATTATTGAGCAAATCTGGCGCAAAACCACCTTCATCCCCCACACCAGTGGAATAACCCTTTTGACTCAAAATACTTTTGAGTGAATGAAAAATCTGTGAGCCCATGCGGATACGCTCTGCCATGCTTTTATGAATCGGCACAATCATGAATTCCTGACAACTCAAATTATTATCTGCATGCCTTCCGCCATTGAGAATATTCATCGTCGCGACCGGCATGCAATAGTTTTTTTCTTTGATACCAAATGTATCTCGAATATGACGATATAATGGTTTGTGTAGCGATACGGCTGACGCACGCGCACAGGCAAGCGACACTGCGAGAATTGCATTTGCCCCGAGATTGCTTTTGTGTTCTGTGCCATCGAGTTTGAGCATGAGCTCATCAATCGCTCGCTGGTTTGAGGCATCGTGACCTTTGAGTTCTTTTACCAAGATAGTGTTCACATTTTTTACTGCACGCAAGACTCCTTTTCCTCCATATCGCTTTGCACCATCACGAAGTTCCAAAGCTTCGTGTGTACCGGTGGAGGCGCCACTTGGTACCGATGCCTTGGCTACAGTACCATCTTCGAGCACTACTTTTGCCTCAACCGTTGGATTGCCCCGTGAATCCAAAATCTCTCGCGCGGTGATATGTTTGATTGTTGTTTTTTTCATAACTAAAAAATTAGCTGTTTAAACACAAATCACGTTATTATCTGTTTTTCCAATTTTTTTGCTTCATGTTCAAAAAAATCTGACCAGACTTCAGGCTTTAGAGTTTTAATCATCCGCGGATAATCTTTTACTTTCTCTGCATGCAAAAATTGACCAGCTAATTGTAAGGGATCCACATGCCAATCAAACTTAATTTTTGCTTTTTTTACTAAATTTGCTATTGTCCATTTTTTTGCTTGAAGAATCAAATATAAATCAATGAAATCTCTCGAACGCGATTTTTGATAAATCGTAAAAACTTTATTAACTGCGATATCAAGCATACTATCTACAAATAGATTACCCATTTTATTTTTCTTCTCAATTCTAGGAAAAGGAAAATAAGTAAACTCAGTTTTTATCACGTCACCATCCTGTAAATACAAAAAAAATAAATTACGATTAAAACTTTGTTGCGAATCAATTTTTTTAATTCCAGCAGATTTTTGAATTGATTTCAAAAACGCAAACATAATTTGTGGATCAATTTCTTCTTCTGAAAAAAAATCCAGATCTTCCGAAAGACGATGGTGCAAATAAAATTCTGCCAAAGCTGTACCACCGGTTAAATAAAAATACTGACAAATATTTTTATTATCACCGATTATCTTTAGTAATTTTTGTTGATTTTTACTTAAGATCATTTTGATGGCCATAAAATTAAAGACAGGTATTTTTTCTTTTTAGGATCCAAATTTAACGCTGACCAATATTTTTTTAAATCTTTTCTATCTATCTTTTTTTTATTCAAACCAAAATTAATCATTTGTTCAAGCTTCCAAATGCTATATTCTTTTTTATCTTTTTTTAATTGTCTCGTATTGACTGTCCAATTATACATATACATATATATTAACATATTTTTGGCAAAAAGTCAAAAAGACTCACCGTCATTTTTGTCTAAAATTAGACAAAAAACAGCTTTTTTTTTGAAAGCTGTTTTTTAACTTAGCTTAATTCTACTTCAATTCAAACGCCACAGACACATGCAAACTCACCGTATTAGTACCTGACTGTAGGTCAGGTACTCCAGCCCCAGCGTCCGCCATCATCCCTTTTCCATAATAATATTCATCTCCCATACCGACTTCATACTCAGTATACCCTATGACTTCTTTCATACGGATCCCAAGCGCCCGAGACAAAACACCTGCCTTTTCAGAAACTTTTTGAAGTGCTTCCTCACGTGCCTGCGCCAAATATGCATCTTTTTCATCAATCGTATATTCAAGATTTCCTACATTGGTAATACCTGCCTCTCCCGCTAGTGCAACGACTTGTTTGGAAACATCCAAATTTCTGATTTTGATTCCGACGTTTTGCGAAACTTCATAACCCACAAGTTCTTGACCCTGCGCCTGTGTCCAATCATACTTTGGATAGACATCATAATTACTAGTTTGTATGTCTTCTGGAGCAATTTCCAATTCTTTTACCTGAGCAATAAATTTATTCATGATCTCAGTATTTTTTGTCTGCGCCTCAGCTACAGTAGGCGCTTGCGTAGTGAGCCCCATCTGTACGGTCGCAATATTTGGTGCGACATCGACAGATGCCTCAGCTTCTATAGTAATCATCCGTTCAGCCTTATCCGCAACTCCGATATATTCGTAGGCCTTGATTTCATTTTGAATTTTGACACCGACATATACAATAGTATACACGAGTAAAATTCCAAAAAATGTCAAGATCAGTTTGCGTGCAAAGTGACCACAATGACTTTTGCCATGCATCATACCATGATGTGGCATACAGCGTCCTCCCATGCACCCATGATCCGTGTGCGGATCTTCGGTAGGAGTAGCCATGTGTAATGGTATCTCAGGTGCGTCTACCTTCTTTTTTGCGACAGGCATAATTCGAAGATTAAAGATTTCCAGCCTACGGCTGGTCAGCCTTTGGCTGAAAGATTTAAGATTGTTTATATGATGTAGTATAGCATGTTTTTTGATTTTGCACTAATTTTTCATGTAACATATAAACAATATATATTCTAAAAAAGATATGTTTATATATATTCTCTCGTAGGGAACGGTTTGAAACCGTTCCCTACGGCGATAGGAACAACACAATTTATTTTAAAATATGTTACATTCCAAACTATTGACTCACCGCCACAACCCCCGGAAGTTCCTTCCCACTCAAAAACTCCAGCATCGCACCACCACCGGTTGAAACCAAATCAACGTATTGCGTCATGCCGACTAGTTCCATAGTTTGTACGGTTTCTCCCCCGCCTATGACTCCATACGCAGTGCCTTTTGAACGAGATGCCACGAGTCGTGCCATTGCAAAGGTCCCCATGTGATAGGGTTTTTGTTCAAAATATCCAAGCGCACCATTCCAAACAAGCGTTTTTGCGTGTTTTATATATTTCGCAAAAAGTCCAATTGTTGCAGGTCCCATATCATAAATCGCTTCACCTTTTTTACAAATTTCATGCGATTTTTTTTCTATATTTACCAATCGATAACTTTTCCCATCAGGAGATCCAACAACCACATCAAGTGGTAAAATCACTTTTTTCTTTTTTCCATAGTTAAACGCTTCTGTTTCAAAATTCGAGTCGACAATCGAGTCTCCCACTCCATATCCCATCGCTTTCAAATAGGTATTATATATCCCCCCACTCACAAGCATGTAGTCTGATACTGGTAATAACTTTTTCATCACCGGAACTTTGGTTTCCATTTTTGCGCCACCCAAAATTGTGACAAATGGTGCTTTTGGTTTTGCTAATACTTTTGTAAGTCCCACAACTTCGCGTTCAAGTAGCAATCCTGCACAACTTTTTACATTATTAGCAACACCCACGACTGACGGGCTTGCACGATGTGCGACGGCAAATCCATCGAGGACAAACACATCACACAGACTCGCAAGCCCTTTACTAAATGCATCACTATTATTTCTCTCCCCTGCAAAAAATCGAATATTTTCAAGCAGTACGACTTGTCCATTTTTCATTGTGTTTATGTAATTCACAACCTCATCAAAATAATTTCCTTCAATTTCTTCTAAATTTTTTAAGATCTTCTTACTTATCTCTATTAACCCGACGTCCTTTTTCAAAATATCTCCCAATCTTTTCGCGACCGGCTTCACACTCAATTCTTTTTCAAACCCTTCCGGTCTACCTATATGTGTGACAAGTAAAATCTTTGCCTTTTGTTTTTGCAAATAGTTAATTGTCTCTACCGACGCATGTAATCGAGAATCATCTACCACTTTTCCTTTTTTAATTTGTACATTAAAATCCACCCGCACCATCACCCGCTTGCCGGTGAGGTTTTTTAGTTGTTTGAGGGTTTTTAGTTTCATATTTATATATAATAAAATTCTGGTTGTACATTAAATGATTCCTCTTCCTTAAAACGCTCATAAAACATCAACGCAAGTTCATCATATGGTTTTTCTTCATCATGTCCTGCTTTTATATACCCTTTTTTAGCAAGATAAAATATTGCAACAAGTTCTTCTATTGTATATTCAGACAATGTTTCAAGATACCGATAAAAATTTTTATCAAATACAAAATCTACAAAACTATTGGTAAAGTTTTTTCTCATTCGAGCACCAAAACCAAAAATAGTTATCTTAAGTATTTCTTTTTTCAGATAATGATTTTCGAATCTTTTGATGACCTCGTGTATATCATCATAAATTTTCTTAAATTCAGGATCACTACTCAAAAAATTCCAATAATATACTGACCAATTCTGTGAATTTCTTGAACTTTTAATTAACCTCTCAATAAATTCAAAACGGGGTTCGAATTTTTCTCTTGATTTTTGTATTTGTTTTTTATGTATAGAAGAATATTTTTTCAAATCGAATTTTTTTGAAGAAAGCACAAAATTATTTGTACCCGTTATTTCATCTGCCAAAATAAACACTTTTTTATTTGGCAATTTTTCTAAAACATCAAAATATGATTGAATTTTATTTTCAGCATACAACCTTTCAAAAATTCCAAGTCCCATCCAAATGGGTTTAACTTCGTTCATAATAATCTTAAATCTAAAAATCTTCAATCTTTAAATCCTCACTACGCATACATCCCCGCGAGTTCGACCAACCGATTCGCATACCCCGTCTCATTATCATACCAGGCAACAACTTTGACGAGATTGCCACCAACAACATTAGTAAGCGCCAAATCAACAGTGGATGAAAAAGTATTCCCTACATAATCTGATGAAACCAGAGGCTCAGTCGTCGTCGTAAGAATATCTTTGAATCGACTAGTTTTTGATGCCTTAATCAGTGCAGTATTCACCTGCTCTTTAGTTACGTTTTTTTTGAGTACAACGGTAATATCAGAAAGCGAACACGTCGGTACCGGCACACGAAATGCGACACCATCGAATGTTCTTTGAAGTGTCGAAATAACTTCTCCCACTGCTTTTGCCGCACCTGTCGAAGTCGGGACGATATTTTCAGCTGCAGCTCGTGCTCGACGAAGATCTTTGTGCGGGCCGTCTTGCAAATTTTGATCAGACGTATAGCCATGCACCGTACTCATCATCGCTTTTTCTATGCCAAATGTTTCATCAAGCACCGCCATCACGGGTGCGATACAATTTGTGGTACATGATGCATTGTTAATTACGTTTGCTTTTTCAGCATGAACTTTTCCACAATTGATTCCACGAACATAGGTCGGAATATCAGATCCTTTTGCAGGAGCTGAAATAATCACTTTTTTTGCACCCGCTTTCACATGAAGTCCTGCCGTTTCCATATCTCGAAATCTTCCGGTACACTCAAGCACCACATCTACTTTTAATTTTTTCCATGGTAATTGAGCCGGATCTTTTTCTGCAAAAACTGGATATTTTTTACTTGTCCCAAGCGAAACCAAAGAACCAACGATAATATTTTTTTCATCGAAACTTACTTTGTTGTCATAGGTTTCGTATGCGGTATCGTATTTCAAAAGGTGCGCAAGTGTTTGTGTGTCGGTGAGATCATTGATTGCGACTACTTCGACATTCTTTTTGCTAAGTGCGATTTTGAATGCATGACGACCGATTCTCCCAAAACCATTTATGGCGATTTTTACTTTTGGCATATATATTTCAAATTAAGATAAACGTTTTTTATTTTTTAATTTTGGCAAATAATTTTTACTTGTTGAAACTTTTTTTCCACTTTTTTTCTCCAAATCTTGGCGCGCCTTCCCAGCCACACCCCACCCTCTTGTGCTACACGTTTATTTTCAGTAAAACCTTGGGCATTTTTATTCTGTGCTATTTCAGTCGTTGATGCTTCTCCAAGCATAGTAAAGATGAGTTCCAAATCATTCATATGATCTCGAAGATTTTATTTTTCAAGACCTTTAAATTCTTGATACTCACTTGGTGTCATTCCAAAAGTAGCTTGTGAAATTTCTGCAGTCAGAATTGCATATTCTCGACCTTCTTCGACTCCTCGCTTTTTCCATTCATTTGTCAAAGTTTCACGCACCTCAATACCACGCATTCTTTTTTCTATCCAGCTTTCCGGATATCCTTTGGCTCGATACAAGGCACGAGTTCTTTTGGTAGCTAGCTCAGGATCCTCAATTTCTTGTATTCGTTCATAGCCAACTTTAGCAAGCCAACGTTTGAATGGTTCTGCTTTTGAAGAAGGAATTGATTGTATAATACGAAATATGCCTTCCGTATTGGCACAGTTTAATTTTTATGAACCACCTGCAGTAGGCATTGAAAGGGTATGTACAATTTGTACCCACCCTTTATACAACTCAGGATCTCTCAATTTTATCCTTTGTATATATTGTTTAGGATCCCTCGAATCAATTAAAGCGAGCACAACGTCTTCAACTACAAACCACCATTCATTATTATAAATGGTCTTGCGAATTTCTTTCTTCCTAAAAATAGCAATTTTTGTTGGTATATATTTTTCTTTCATAACAAATTTAATACACCTATTCTACCACTTCACAAAAATAAAATCAAAGTTCTTCACTTTGATCCCATATATTCCATTTTAAAACTCGCCCCACAGGTGAGCGCAATAGCAAGCGCGTCGGCTGCGTCATCCGGCGTAATTGCTTTTTTTATGCCAAGCATCATCCTCACCATACGGTGTAGTTGTCCTTTTTCTGCGCGTCCATAACCCGTAATACTTTGTTTTATTTGAAGCGGGGTATATTCAGATATAGGCAATCCAGCTTCTCGCAAGGTGAGCAAAATGACTCCCCGCGCTTGCCCGACGTCAATCGCAGTTTTTACATTTTTATAAAAAAATAATTCTTCGACTGCACTATGAGTCGGGTGATATTTTTTGATAATATACTTCAAAACTGTGTGCACATCTTCAAGACGCTCAATAAAACCTTTTTTGCTCGATGTCTCAATACACCCATGCGCTACTGGCTTCCAGTCTCGCCCACTACCTTCAATAATACCAAATCCGATACGACCAAAGCCGGGGTCTATGCCGAGGATGCGTTGTTTCTTTTGCCCTGATTTTTTCATAATCCACTATTTATCCTCCGATACACATTATCCTCCATTGCCTTAATATACCTCACATATGTATAAATCATATCCAATGATCCATCCTCCTTAAGCTCCATCATAAACTGCGTTATTAACTCTTCTGGTTCAACCGCAGAAGATTTGGAATCTAAAATGGCTTTAGTTTGTGCAGTATCTTGTATAAACACACTTGGCTGTTTGTCAAAAATAAATCCTGTATTATGCTACAAATTGTAAATAGTATTGATCAAGACCTCTTTTGCTCCCCTCTCATCCGGATGAGTAGTTTGGGCATCGAGTTTCCATAGTAGATAAGCTTCTTCTGCCACTACTCCCCAACGATATCCTCCAAATGGCGGTTTTTGTCCAATATCGGTATTCAAAAATACGTTTCTGGCATACGAAAAATAATCCAATATCTCTTCTCGTGTACCATGCGCAAATACTTGTTCTGGTTTAGAAACAAAAAAGGTCAATTTATCCGGATGTTCTTGTAATTCGGCATAAATAGCTCGTATCAAATATTCCTGTAGACGCACTACGGTTGTATTGATATTTCTATCAAACGTTTCTATCATCATACTTAGGCGTACAGTCTGATCCGTGCTCAATGTATATTTCCAATCCGCTACCGCTGACATCTGGGTCAATTTTGCTTATAACGCAGAAAATATATAGAAACGAAGTATTTCTTTATGGACTACAAATGGTTTTTTGTTGGCCTCGCGAGATAGGGTCTCTAACTTAGTTACATTTTCTTGTCGGGCCTCTTGTATCGACTCAATATCCACTTCTATACCTGATAATTGTAAACACTGTGCAAATGTTAGTGCAGAACTATAGCGCTTGTCGTGTATCAAAATTTCTAGTTGGCGTCGAGCATGTTGCTCAGAGAATAGGTTGTGGAATAGATGTGCTTCACCCTTATTTTGTTTAAATAGCATCCATGCCAAAAGTACGTCATATTGTTCTGTATTGATTACTACAAAGATGTCTATTGACTCTTGTTCTTCTATCTTCGAAAATATATGATCCAGATTGACCGAATTGTCTCGATACTTGATGATAAGAGGCAGATGTGTATATATACTAACTTGCTTTAATAATTCCTAAATAATCTCAAATTTTGAAATCTTTTTTAATCTACTCACATCCGCTGGTGAACGCAACTCTCCCCTCGCCCCTCTCTTACAAAAGAGAGGGGAAACACACCTTCACGTGTCTCC
>JACPGR010000008.1 GCA_016182415.1 Candidatus Magasanikiibacteriota bacterium | reverse complement strand
TATGATTTTGATAAATTTAACTTAAATAAATTTAAAGAATTATTTGTATCAAATGGTAAAATTGATGAGCGTAGAATTAGTTTGCTTCGTGTACATTCCTATGCCGATGATGCAGGCAAGGTGAATAATAAAAAGAAATCCGAACCATTTTTGAATACACTTGATGCGCGTATTGATACATTGAGAAAAGAATATCAGGCTGAATTGGATAAGGAACACGTAAAGCAACGAGCGGAAGCTTTTGAGAGTGCTATTTTTGATGGCAGTAAGGCAAGTAATTATCTACGCTATGAAGAAAGTTAAAGACATAATTGCTCGTATGCAGAAACAAAATTCGAATGTTACTGCGCAGGAAGTACGGGAAGAAATTGAGACTTGCGACTTGCGACACTCTTGACATTTCCCTCACTTCTGCTATACTTTAATCCGTTCACCATCGGTGAAATCCAAATAAATCAGTGTAATCAGTGTTATGAAACAAAAAATACACCCTCAGAATAATCCTGTCGTCTTCATCGACACCTCATGCGGAGCTGAATTTATCACGACTTCGACGCTTAAGTCTGATAAAACTCGCATGATAGATGGTGTAAAATACTACGAAATCAATATGGAAATCTCTTCTGCGTCTCATCCATTCTTTACGGGCAAACAAGTATTTGTCGATACTGCTCGACGTGTTGAGAAATTCAAAGAAAAAATGGCGGGGCAAGTTACAAACGCAGCAGTTCGAAAAGGAAAAAAAGTAAAACGAGCTGTACGCGCACAAGCAAAAGCTGACAAGGCTTCTAAATAGCAAGATACAAAGAAAGATAGGCTAAATTTTGAGCCTGTTTTTTTATTATGATATAATAGGATACGAAATACGAAAGGTACGAAATTACGAACACCAAGCACTTTCGTAATTTCGTAAAGTTCGTATTTCGTATCCAAATCGTATTTCGTATCCCAATAATTATGTTAGAAAAATACACGCAACTCAAAAATAAATACCTCCAGCTCGAACAAGATCTCCAAAATCCCGCCATTATTGGTGATCAAAAAAAATTGAAAACAACTTCACAAGAATATAATGAGCTCGAAGAACAGTATAGAAAAATTATTGAGCTCGAAGAAGTAGAAAAAAATTTTGGAGAAAATATGGTCATCGTTACAGATGCTTCAGACACGGAGCTTGTCGAACTCGCCGAAGCAGAACTTCCTTCACTACAAGAACGTCAATTGATATTGCAAGATGAACTGGCAAAACTTACCCGACCGACAGATCCGATGGACAAAAAAGATGTCATTGTCGAAATCCGTGCCGGAGCCGGTGGAGACGAGGCAGCACTGTTTGCCGGAGACCTCATGCGTATGTATATGAAATATGCAGATAAAAAAGGTTGGAAAACAGAACTTATTGATGAACATCAGATTGGAATTGGCGGATATAAAGAAGTCATTTTTTCTATCAGTGGAACACATGTGTACAAAGACATGAAATATGAAATGGGTGTACACCGAGTCCAACGTATTCCTGAAACAGAAAAATCAGGACGTATTCACACCTCGACTGCCAGTGTTGCGGTCATGCCTGAAATTGAAGAAACTGAATTTGACATTAATCCAAATGATCTTCGTATTGATACTTTTTGCGCGGGTGGAAAAGGCGGACAAAGTGTCAATACGACCAAAAGTGCCGTGCGTATCACCCACGTCCCCACCGGAGTCTCCGCGCAGTGCCAAGATGAACGCAGTCAACTCCAAAACAAAGTAAAAGCAATGAATGTACTTCGTGCGCGTCTCTATGAAATCGATCAAGAAACACAACAATCCGCACTTGATGCCACACGAAAAAGCCAAATCGGTACTGCGGATAGATCTGAAAAAATCCGCACTTACAATTACCCCCAAGATCGCATCACGGATCATCGCATTCACGAAAGTTGGAATAATATGGTTACGATTTTGAATGGAGATTTGTTCAATGTGACGGAAAAATTGCGGGAGGCGGATTATCGGGGGTTGGATGAAGTGTAACTCATCCCGATTTAATCGGGATTGACGGCAAACTTAGAAAGACAAAAAGATTGAGATAAGATTGAGATAAGATAATTTAATCCTTAAATAAATTTTATGCTATTACTAATTATTATCATACTTATATTATTTCTGTTTCTCATCGAAACTGCGATTTGTTTTGCATGGACAAAAATATTAGGTTTCACAAATACTACATTTAAGACAGCAATTCTATTCACTTCGCTTGTTTTTGTATGGCAAAGTATTACATTTGCACTCTCGATATGGTCTGATTATCCAAGTCTGTTTACACTGCTAAATATTGTTGGAATCTATGTATTGACATATCATATATTCAAAAACAAGACGGACAAAAAATTTAAATTATATTCTTTCCCATTTTTATTTTTTCTCTCAACAATAATGGCCACTACCTTTTTTATATTTATATTACGAGCGACAGTGATAACACCTTTCTATATACAAGGACATGCCATGGAGCCTAATTTTTCAGACGGAGATTATCTCATCATAAAAAAATCCAAATTGAATATTGCACACGGTGATGTCGTCATTTTTAATTATATCAATCCTGAAAACCAAAAAACCTCCAAATTTATCAAACGCGTGATTGGCTTACCGGGTGAACACATCGTCATCAATAATGAAGAAATTTTTATCGACGATATATTACTTACCGAAGAAAAAGCTGATTATTATTACTATGGTTTAAGCACATCTGGCACTATTGATATAATTCTCGCGTCAGATGAATATTTTATGCTAGGCGATAATCGAGATGAAAGTTTTGATTCTCGAACATTTGGACCGGTCAAAAAATCTCAGATTATTGGGGAATATTGGATGAAGAAAAACGACGTGTGGAATTTGCTTAAAAAATAAAAACACCCGAGTGGGTGTTTGTAGAATGATTATGTGCTAATACCGGAATAGGTTCTTTATGTTTTTTGAGTGATACAAGATACCCAGCAATAGCATCTTGAATCATTTCTTGTGCCTGTTCCAAATTTTTTCCATACGAAACACAGCCAGGCAAAGAAGGCACAATTGCGGTATACCCACCCTCAGGTTCTCTTCGATACACGATATAAAATTGTAGAGTATTTTTTTTTCATGTATTTACGTATATGGCCTTAGTATAGCATAATTATTTGCGTAGTCAATATAGTATGACAATTAGTCAAATTCTAAAAAAATATCACCATATAGATTTGCTAGACCTCCAAGTAATTCTCGCTCACGTGTTACAAAAATCACGTGAGTTTTTGATTACACATGAAACTGAACCAATTAGTTTTTTCAATCAACTCAAATTCAAGCGACTGGTCAATAAACGAAAATCTGGAATCTCTATTGCCTATCTCACGGGACACAAAGAATTTTTTAGGCTGGATTTTTTGGTGAATAAACATACATTAGTACCAAGACCGGATACGGAGATTTTAGTTGAGACGGTGATTTCACATATCACATATCACATAACACATAACAATGACAAACTCACACTCGTTGATGTGGGAACCGGATCTGGATGTATTCCTATCGCTATCAATAAAGCAATAAAGCAATGGAACAATGGAACAATCTCGGTGTACGCGACTGATATTTCAAAATCTGCACTTAACGTCGCAAAACAAAATGCGCAGATTCACAATACAAAAATCACATTTCTTCATGGCAATCTATTGGAATCATTCATCCAACAATACAACAATAAAACAATAGAACAATATGAACATCTCATCATCACTGCAAATTTACCCTATTTGACTGAAGAACAATTTACAAAGGAACCCTCCATCCACCATGAACCAAAATCTGCACTTGTCGCAGAAAAAAATGGTTTGGCTCTATATGAAGAATTACTCAAACAAATTGCACAATCATGTACCACATATCACATACCACATATCACTTGTTTTTTTGAAATAGACCCAAACCAAACTAACACAATTCAAAAACTAATTCTAAACTATCTTCCAAAGGGACACATAATAATAACCAAAGATCTGGCTGGTTTTGATAGAGTTGTCAAGATCACTCACCATTTTCCCTTCCTTGAGGCTTCACCGTGATCTCAGCCGAACGGAGGGCGAGGGAGGTGTTTCACAGTTGCAGGGAAATCCAAAGCTGTAACCCCCCCTACCCCCCTCAAGGGGGGATTTGATACACAAAACCGATCTGACCCAGACCGGTTTAATACTTCATTAGTATTCATTATTCGTTATTCATTTTTATCTAAGTTCGTCTCCACTCCTCCAATCTGATTTACAACTTCAATCCAAATCTTCCCCGGCTTAAATGCAATTTCATTTCCTGATTCATCAAAAAATCTTGTCTTATCTGTTCTATATTCTTTTTTCCACGTACCTGATATTTCAAATCCATTTTTGAATATACTCGCCTTTCCACTTCCACGCGTATCCATCCCCAGTCTACCGACTTCATCCAAAACTTTCGTATCGACATATTGTACCACTATCGTATCTGCATAGATATTATTGCCGTCTTCATCACGGTGAGGTTTGCCCAATTGGAATCGTTCATAGCGGTCAGTTGTTGTAGAATATTTCCACACTGCCTCATATACCGGCGCACGCAAGGTTACCCTAATCTCATCCACACAATTTTCTATACACCTATCACCATTTTCAAACTTCCATCCCTTCGATTGTACCATGTCATTTGCATCCTGTATTATGTCAGATCCGTATTCCTCCCACGCCCTCTTCCACAATTCGCTCGATGTATATACATTATGTGGAGCATATCGATCCGTGCTTCTCCAATAAAACCACCCTCGATAAAATTCATTCACATCAAACAACCCATATTTTTTGATCAGTTCAAGTGCGTGAGGTGAACCACCCACGTGCATATACATGATAGACTCAAACTCAGAAATCCAGTCGAGGTAATATGTTCGCGCGCTTCTGACTGGTCCGACTTTGCTCACTATATCTCCACGCGTATATACTAATAAAAATCGAGAATAATTTCCTTCGACCGGTGCTTCATATACCAGAGACGCTTTACTAATCCCTGACTGGGGACGGGCATCCAAATGATTTTCTACCATGACTGCAACGAGCTGTGGATTTTTCTCTTGTGCATTTTCCACACACACCCCATCAAGCACTCGCCTGAACTCACACACGTCTTCTGTATTTTTATCTTGTTCATCACGAGTAATTTCCACATCCTCTATAACTGTGTCTGTGTGAAAATATGTCAACCCAAACCACCCCAACAATCCTATTCCTGCAAGGGCAATAAGCACAGATAAGGAATATATATACTTCTCTTCTGAGAGTAATTTTTCTTGTGTTTCTTTGATTATTTTTTTCACATGAGTATATAATACTGGTTTTGGAGGAACTAATCAAGTCTATTGATTATCCAGTAAAGATATCCACCTCTCCATCTTGACAACTTACCAAAAATTCTCTATAGTATTCCCATCAATCCGGCCACAGAGCCGTTTTTAAATACCTGAAGAATGCTCACAAATGCTTAGCCTTTTATTCTATGCTCAAACTTGCAATCAGTCTCAAAGACTATATTCACTCAGCAATCAGTGAACTCAAAAAAGTAACATGGCCAACCAAAAAACAAATCACTGTTTTTACCATTGCAGTGATTGCAATGTCTATTGGAATGGCAGTATTTTTCGCAATTTTAGACTATATATTCAATCTGGGGTTGGAGACGATTATCTAACACAGTAATTCGTAACTGGTAACTAGTAATTAGTTCCAGATTTTATGTACGAGTTACTAATTACTAGTTACTAAACAATCGTATGGCAAAACAAGTCAGTAATCTCGGCCGCAGATGGTATGTAATTCATACCTACAGCGGATATGAAGAAAATGTAACACATAATCTCGAACAACGTATCGAATCGTTTGATATGCAAGACAAAATTTTTCATGTGCTTGTCCCGAAAGAAAAAAAAATAAAAATAAAAGGCGGTAAACGAATGACTGTGGAAGAAAAAATTTTTCCGGGATATGTCTTGGTTGAAATGATTGTTACCGACGATTCATGGTATGTAGTGCGAAACACCCCAAATGTTACCGGATTTATCGGAACCGGGACAACACCAACTCCAATTGATGCGAAAGAAATGGAATCGTTGACCAAGCGGATGAATGTAGCAGAACCAAGCCATAAAATTGATCTTGAAATAAATACGCCGGTAAAAATTAATGACGGACCATTTAAGAATTTTGAAGGAAAAGTGTCTGAAGTTGATTCTGCTCGTGGAAAAGTGAAAGTGCTTGTCAACATGTTTGGTCGAGAGACTCCTGTAGAATTAGATGCCTTGCAAGTACAAAAAATCTAAAAAGGCCGGAAAGGCCTCAAATGCTAAAAAGGCTTGAAAGGCTTCTCCTTTCAGCTTCTAGTCTTATTAGTATTTCAAACCTTTCAGGTTAAATCAAAAAAAACTTTTCTAGCCTTTCTAGCCTTTCTGGCATTTTAAGCCTTTATACCTATGGCCAAAAAACTAAAAACACAAGTAAAACTTCAAGTAGTCGGAGGAGCTGCAAACCCTGCCCCGCCAATCGGTCCGGCGCTTGGCCAACACGGTCTTAACATTCAAGAATTCTGCAGCCAATTCAATGCAGCAACCGCTGATAAAAAGGGCGAGGTCGTACCGGTCATTATCAATGTCTATGAAGATCGAACCTTTGACTTCATCATGAAAGTTGCTCCGGCAAGTGAACTCATCAAAAAAGCAGCAGGCATCCCAAAAGGATCTGGCAATCCGCTCAAAGACAAGGTCGGTAAAATCACCAAAGCGCAACTCAAAGAGATCGCACTCAAAAAAATGGAAGATTTAAACGCACGAGATGTCGATGCTGCAATGAATATCATTGCAGGAACTGCGCGGCAGATGGGAGTACAGGTTGAATAAAAATAAGGTATCAGTTCGGGGAGATCTAAAAACCCAGCAGACGCTGGGTTTTTTTTAAATCTTCAATCTTAGATTCTTTATTTTTAACTCTTCTCTTCCTCATGCTCTTCAGCTTTTTTTTCAGTAACTTTTTTCTTGTCCTCTGTTGCTGGCGCTTCTACCTTCTTGCCGGCACCTTCGATCTTGAGACCGAGACGATGTTCAGCAGGTTCCATGGAAATAATTTCAAATGTCATCTTATCGCCAATAGTGTATTTTGAAAGAAGTATCTTTGGATCACCGACGCGTTTTTCACTTAAATCTGAGATATGCGCGAGACCATGAATTTCTTCATCCAACTTGACCATAAGTCCAAATGGTTCGATTTTATGAATCTCTCCCTCAACTACTTGGCCAATAGTATATTTATCTTTGACAAGTTTCCATGGATCTTCTATCAAACGTTTGAGTGATAGATAAATTTTTGATTTATTCAGATCAATAATCTGGGCTTTCACCTTGTCGCCTATTTTCAAAATTTCCTTTGGATGCCCAATACGCTGCCAGACAATTTCTGAAATATGCACAAGACCCTCAAGTCCATCTCCAAATTTGATGAATGCGCCAAATGGAGTAAGTGCCGAGATCTCGCCATCGACCGTATCTCCAATCGCGTATGAATCCAAAATATTTTTTTGTTCCTGTTCCCAGACTTCTTTTTCAGAGAAAATAAGTTTTTCCTCATCCATATCTGCAGTAATCACTTTTACTTTGATAGTTTTACCCACAAATTTTTTCAAATGATCCAAGATACGATTTTTGTCTCCACCTTGGACGCGTGGATAATTGTCCGGGTTAAGTTGAGACACGGGCATAAATCCTGCAAGTGCGTCTGCTTGAATCATCAGACCGCCTTTATTTGCAGCAACGACTTTTGCAGTGATGACCGTACCTTCTTTGATATATTTTGCCATTCTATCCCAGACACGTCTATTGCCTGCGACTCGAAATGACAATTCCATTTCGCCATTTTCATTTTCATCTTCAACTACGGTCGCTTCGACCTCGTCACCGATTTTGATATCGGTAAATTCATTTGATTCAGTAAACAATTCATCTCCGCGTACGACACCAACGATAATTCCGTTGACATCCACGCGAACTTCACCTCTATCTATCGAGATGACTTTCCCGCTTACCAAATCTCCCATTTTCGGGATATTGGCAAAATAATCTTTGAGCAAATCTCCAAAATTTTGAGTATTTGACATACGTATGTGCGAAAATTCCGCGATATTAACCCGAATTTTTTATTGCAAAAAGAAGGTTTAAACACGTAAAGTTGTATCCAAGCACCTGTTATCACCTTCGATTTTAGTCGGAAAAAGATTAGTACAGTCAGCCACGTTTTTTACGTGGTCGGTGGTCAGAAACCACTGACAAGCAATACTTTCCTCGCAATTTCATTTCGAGCCTCTCTTAAACTAGAGAGTTAAGTAAAAAGCCCGCATAGTATAGCATAGGGATTTAAATTTTGCAAGGGTTTCGAATCAAGTAGTGTAAAATGTAACCAGAAGCCTATTCGTAAACCTTATCAATAAACACATTGACAAAGGTCCTAAAATCCCCTATACTCCCTCTACTTGTATCTCTAAAATAACAGGAAATTATGAAAAATTTGGTCAAAAATTTTATCCTTGTGTTCCTTACGCTTGTACTTATTGCAGCACTCCTTAGTTCAGCGAATTTGGGCGGGCAAAAGCCAGAGCAGGTTAGTATTGGTCGGCTCGTTGAAGAAATCCAAAATGAACAGGTGCAAGGTGCAGTGATTCAAGGAGATAGAATTACAGTAACACTTAAGGGCGACGAGGCAATCACACTTGAAGTTCGCAAAGAACCAGGGCAATCATTTTCCGAACTTATGGCTGATTATGGCGTTGATCCGCAAAAAGTTACTCGGATCAATCCGGAAGTCAAGGACGAATCCGGATGGAGATTTTGGCTTGGGATTATCGCGCCATGGATTTTGCCCTTGCTCTTATTTATTGTCCTCATTTATTTCTTCACTCGACAAGTGCAGGGTGTAAATAATAAGGCAATGGGATTTGGCCAGTCACAAGCGCGTGAAGCAAAGGCAGATGATAAAAATAAAAAGACTTTGAAAGATGTGGCCGGCGCGAAAGAAGCAAAAAATGAAGTCGAAGAGGTTGTTGATTTTCTCAAAGATCCTAAAAAATTTACAGACATGGGCGCAAAAATTCCTAAAGGACTTTTGCTCATGGGTTCGCCTGGAACAGGAAAAACTTTGCTTGCGCGTGCAATCGCCGGAGAAGCGGGTGTGCCATTCTTTCATATTTCCGGTTCTGAATTTGTCGAAATGTTCGTGGGTGTGGGCGCGTCTCGTGTGCGAGATTTATTCAATAAAGCAAAAAAAGCAGCGCCCGCAATTTTATTTATCGATGAAATTGATGCGGTTGGTCGCAAGCGTGGAGCCGGACTCGGTGGAAGTCATGATGAGCGTGAACAGACACTCAATCAAATCTTGGTTGAGATGGATGGATTTGACCCAAACTTAGGTGTTATCGTCATTGCAGCGACAAATCGACCTGATGTACTTGATCCGGCGTTGCTTCGTCCAGGTCGTTTTGATAGACGCGTCGTGATTGATTTGCCCGATATCGAAGATAGAGAACAAATTTTGGGTGTGCATGCGGGAAACAAGCCACTTGCAAAAGATGTATCTTTGCGAAAAATTGCGGAACGAACTCCTGGTTTTTCCGGAGCTGATCTTGCAAACTTGCTTAATGAAGCGGCAATTTTGGCAGTGCGAATCAATAAAAAAAAAATCAGTGAAACCGAGATTTTGCAAAGTATTGAAAAAGTCTTGCTTGGTCCTGAAAAGCGCGGAAAAATTATGAGTGATAGAGACAAGGAAATGACGGCATATCATGAAGCAGGTCATGCAGTGGTGGGACATTTTTTACCAAATTGTGATCCGGTTCGAAAAGTCTCAATTATTGGACGAGGAATGGCAGGTGGCTATACGCTCTCAATGCCGGACAAAGATGTGAGTTACCGAACACTTGCGCGCTTTAAAGATGAAATCGCAATGGCACTTGGTGGGTTTGTTACTGAAAAAATGGTCTATGGAGATGATCAGCTTTCGACTGGCCCGTCTAGTGATCTCAAAAAAGCAACTCAAATAGCTCGATCTATGGTTATCAAATACGGCATGAGCGACAAAATAGGGCCTCGACAGTTTGCGGAAAATGAAGAAATGATTTTCCTCGCACAAGAAATTCATGATAAGAAAAATTATAGTGAAAAGACTGCTGAGCTGATTGATTCAGAAATCGACAGGATACTTGCCGAAGCACTCAAAGTTTCCGAACATATTATTACCAAATATCGTCCGCAGATGGATAAACTTGTCAAAGAATTGCTTGAGAAAGAGACGGTTGAAGAAGATGTGTTTAAGCGGATTATGGGGGAGGGAGTGGAGCATGTTGTTGAAAAGGCGGGAAAGGCTTGAAAAGGTTTACAAGGCCGTGACTGTGTTTGATGGTAAAAAACCATCGTGTTGAAAACGGTGGTTTTATTATTGAAAAAATTGAGGAGACATGATAGACTCAATTTGTCAGTAATTTTTTAGATATATACTATGGTTTTAGAAGAATATCAAGGTAACAAAGTTGAAGGTGAAGTGTTTGTGCGGGAAACTGCAGACACCTCATCTGAGGTGGTTCACCATGATATAGAAGCGCAAGATGCACAAAAAATTGATGCGTTTTTAGGGCAATTGGATGATTTAAGAATCGAAATGGAACGTTTGAAGTCTCCCATTACCAAAGCTGAGCATGATGAATTACAACAGGTAATGTCTTCACTTGAGAATAATTTTTTGAGTTTGGTTTCATATTTCAAAAATTCTGAGCAACTTGAAGAGTTTACAAATACTATTGTAAGGTATATTTCCGATGAGACTTGGAATTTTTATGTAGAAGATCGGTATCGTGAATATCAGGCATGTGAGATTTTAGAAGATGTCTTAATAGCATTTTTGACACACGAACAGACACAAATTGTATGTTCGGTACAAACCATAGATCACGTTTTTGCACAATTGGTGCAATATCATATAGGTGAGATGCATAGGATAGATGATTATTATTCCAAAATGGACGGTGAAGGTCTACATGAAGAAGGATATACTAGCGATTCTCACTGGGATTTAGGATATGACTTTGGTGAAATTGATGCGTTGGATTATGACAATAATGAAGATGATATAGTCCGAATGAATATTTTAATTAGAGATATTGCCAAATTAGGATCACAACAAACAATTGATACATTATTTGATCTGGTACATAAATACGGTGGTAGGGTTACGAGATTCGTGGGGCAGGCTTGTTCTACCATTGATGGTTCATATTCAGAACATCTGATATTGAAGCATATCAATAAGACTGAAAATAAAAAAAGTTTCCGTAAGAATCTTGAACGTATTTTGTTTCGTATCGAGCTTGGAGAAATTGGAGTCGATGAAAATGGTGTTGAGTATTGGGGAAAGAAATACGACCTTGGTGAGTTGAATGGTACAGATAACGTGGCTCGACGTATTACCGGGTATGGTGATGTCGGTATTTTCAATACACAAACCAAAGAATTTCGAGGAATGTTTCGCCCTGTGTCACCTGGAGAAACTTTGAAGGATCATGATGTTGATGAACCTATTTATGCCGATGTACGACAGCTCATTTTGTCTGATATATTTTTGAATGTTGCTAAAGAGGGGGGTATCGATCGATCAAAACAAGAAGCTATCCTTACACAATTCAAGGATGGCTATTATGCCAAGCTCATAGATAATTTTCATATAGAACTTGGAGTATATTTAAATAACTTGACCCTGCGTGAACAAGCGTGGTTTTTATTATTTTTGGGTACAGCAAGTGTTGAGGATCAAAAACGAGCAAAAGAAGTGGTACGAGAGTTTGGAGAAGATGGATTGCGGACATTTATCTCGCTTGAAGTGGATCCACAGAGTAGTGGGGATATTTTTAGAATCTCTGAAGGTTCTATACGTGCTGAGACAAAAAGACGTATTTTTGGAAAATATTCCGAGATCCTTGAAAGTTCTGAAAAAGTCAGAGAATATTTATTGAAAAATTTTGAATCACAAAATATAAGTAGCGAAAAAATTGAAGCAATAATTTTTAATATACTTAAACGGGGTAGAGATACTTTGGCTAAATTTTCAATAAAATTACAAGATACCAAAGATACCAAAGAAATTGAAAGAAATATCTTGCATGAATTACAAAAAATAAAAGCGAACACTATTTTGTTTGCTAATATTTTACGTCAATTACCTCGAGAAGAAGTATCCAATTTGGATTTGAAAGAAATACCAGTGATAGAAAAAATACAAGATATTTCTGGAAGAGAATTAACTCAACGAGAAGATTTACTGGAAAAAATTAAAGCAATTATTAGAATTCAATTTCCTAGTGGAGATGATGTAGAATTTGAAAAAGAGGTCACAAACAATGATGACATTAGACTTACCGTCTCTTTGGCTGATGGTGAAGTATTATCTTTTTTTGCAAAGAAAAAAATTGGAGATAAATTAGAATATGTAGATTGGTTTATTTCCAATCCGGATACAGAGATAAAAGGTTTGGGTGAAGCAACTGTAAAATTAGGTTTTCAAGCTGATGCAGGAAAAGGATACTCGTATTATGCGGTAGCAAAGCCACATGTGAAGTCTTTTCCGATTAGTATTGAAAGTTTGGGATTTTCTGCATTTGCAGGATCAACTGAAGATGGAGAATATAAACACCATTATGTGAGGATGTGTAGAATTCCAGAAGATGGAAGCTTGGTTGCCAAATCAATGGACGTAAACCGAAAAGAGGATTTTAAAAAAAGAATATATGAACTATGTACACAAAAAAATGAAACACAGCATCTGATATTTGATGGATCTAGTTTTGAAGTGTGTCGAATAGAATTTACTCCAGGTTTGAGTGCTGTTGATGATATAACCAAAAATGATTCTGATGGTTGGTTGATGTCTGAGATAGAGAGACAATTTAAGAAAGGAAAGGTTTTGAGTTCTTTTATATCACATAGTAATGCTCGGGATAACGTGGTGTATTATGCAGTATTTGAAAAAGATGTTGACATAGAAAAACGTCAACAGATATATCAACAACTTGGACATGCTGCCTAAATATTTGATTTAAGTATCGACCATTGTGAGAAGAAAAATACTTTGAACATGTGTACTATCGCTGGACTAGAAATAGTAAGTGCTAAAAATGTATCATGTTCTGCAGTGACAATACATATTTCATCTTTATAAATAAAGATTTCTCCTCCAACAAAATCCAAAAAAGTATCTCCACTTGATACCAAACGTGTTTCCCTCAGTGCATTTTCATCTTCTTTTTTTAGTGCGCGTGCTTCGGGACTGTCTATGGCAAGTA
>JACPGR010000070.1 GCA_016182415.1 Candidatus Magasanikiibacteriota bacterium | reverse complement strand
CTTTTCGATAAATTTTTATTCCATGTTCATCGGTTCCGGTATTAAACACCACTGTTTCTCCGAGCAATCGATGATACCGAGCAAGCGCATCGGCTTGAATAATTTCAAGCGCAAAACCAATATGAGGTTTTGCATTTACATATGGAAGCGTAGTGGTAATGTAATAATTTTTCTGCATAGACTATCTAATACGCCAAAACATCCGGTATATTATTTTCTATCGCGTCCTCTCGTAAAATATATAACTCAGGTCCCCATATACTAATCCAAACTCCATTTTCTTTTTTCATATACATATATGCAGGATCGGTAATCGAATCTTTTGGCTGTATGGAGACTTTGACTACTTCGGCAATATAGCTTTCAATGGTAGGGATGACTTCCATTGGAAAATTTTCTGTGTAATATGCTTGTACAAGCTTGGCAATTTCATTTCTATCTTCACTCGTAAGTAAAGGTGTCATGACACGATATATGGTCATGGTATCAGGAATCGTAAATAATCCGTCAGACGCGTCTACTATCGTAGTTGTCCATCGCAGTATATGCGATGGTGCATCATACTCCAGTGTTGCGGTGCCGCTGTCTTGCCTATCTCCCTGCCAGGTGATGGTGTATGCTCCCTTTGATTGAGTTTGATTTCCAGTAAATACACCCGCATCGATATATTTCGCAACGCCATACTCTTGTCGTATCGCCAACATAGATCCTTTGATATATCGCGTATCGAGATCATTATACGCGGGTTCAATAAAAATTGTTACTCTGTCTACATACGTATCTTGCGGTTTTGCATATGCATACCGCCATTCACCAAAAATGGAATATTGATCTGCTTGATTCACTATCGTATTAGTTGGTTGATTAGGTATAGAAGTACTTGATTGATTTTGAAATATAGGCTTGGTACTCGTACAAGCGATACCTCCAAAGATAAAAAAAATTATAGCCAAAAGAAAAATATATCGCATATTTTTAAAATAAATTAGTTAATCACTGAACTTTGGCAAATTTGTTCATTAAAACCAAAATTTGCCAAAGGTCAGTTAATAAATAATGATTACAAACTCCCCTTTTTCTTTGATATCCATATCAAGAACTTCGGTAATACTTCCACGATATTTGGTCTCAAATTTTTTCGTCAGTTCACGGCAGACACAAACTTTTCTATCAGGTGTACACACTTCACCAAGTTCAGTTAGTGTTTTTTTAATTCTATGGCATGATTCATACAACGCGACCGTATATTTCATCGTAGCGATTTCTTCAAAATATTTTTTTCGTCCATTCTTATGTGGAGGGAACCCCATGAAGACGAACTTGTCAGTTGGAAAGCCTGATACAGATAAAGCGGTAATCACCGCACTCGGTCCTGGAATTGGTATCACTCGAAATTCTGCATTCGATATTTTCAAATCTGCAATTAATTTATTTCCCGGATCTGAAATCCCCGGTGTCCCCGCATCCGTTACCAATGCGAGATTTTTCCCTTCTTCCAATAATTTTATAATCTCTGCAATTTTTTTTTCACCACTGTGTTGATGGTAACTCATAGTGGAAGTCAAAATTCCAAAATGTGTTAGCAAATTCTTGGTTACTCGTGTATCTTCGCATAACACAAAATTGACATTTTTAAGTACTTCAAGCGCTCGAGCTGTGATATCACCCAAATTCCCGATGGGGGTGGCGACGATGTAGAGTATTCCTAAACTACCCATATGGTATTACTTTTAAAGTAAGTCTAGTATATTTCGCTAAAAAAAGCAAATTATGTATAGACAACATAAAACTATCAACACAAAACTTTCCATAACCTCTTTATTTGTGTTATACTACATGCATAAAATTTATCCTATTTTATGAACCTAGTTAACAGAATACTTTTTTTTGGTTTTACGATGACTATCGCCATACCATATTCATTACGTGCTGCAGAATTCAACCCTAACTACATCATTTCTGATGCAGAAATGCAGGACTCACATGCAATGGATAGATCAGATATCCAAGCATTTCTTGATGACAAAGGCGGTTTTATTTCAAGTTTACAGACATTCGATTGGCAGGGTATAGACAGAATGAGTTCAGATATTATATATCGAGCTGCGCAAGATAACAACATAAATCCAA
Organism: Candidatus Magasanikiibacteriota bacterium; assembly: GCA_016182415.1. Lineage (GTDB taxonomy): Bacteria > Patescibacteriota > Patescibacteriia > Magasanikbacterales > UBA922 > JACPGR01. The sequence continues at coordinate 10,962 of JACPGR010000070.1, read as the reverse complement.
AATATATATTAGTAAAACTTCAAAAAGAACAAAGTCTCATTACGGATACCAAGCCGAGCCAAAAACAACTCGACTGGGCAACTGGATATGGCGTATGCGACACGTGCAACATGTCTGACCCTGATATTCAAAAATATAAAGGCTTTGGAACCCAAATTGATCGATCTGCCGGCATTATTCGCTGGTATTATGATAATATGAATACCCAAAGCTGGATCAAAAAAGCCAATATCGCGTATACCATTGATGACACGACGGTAACTCCGCAAAATAACGCTACCGCTTTTCTCTATACCTATACTCCTCATCTGCATGGCAATGAAAATTTTTGGAAATTATGGCAAGACTGGTTTGAACAAATATATCCAGATACTACCTTGGTGCAGGTATCCGGAGAACCTGAAATTTATCTCATTCAAAATGGACAACGCAGAAAATTTACCAATATGACCTCGCTCGTAACGCGCTTTGACCCAAAGATGATCCTCACGATTCCAAAAACAGAATTGACTCGATATCCCGAAGGACCTGCTATTAGTCTCCCAAACTATGCAATAGTTAAAAACGAATCTGAATATTATCTCATTGACTATGACTACAAAAGAAAATTTGAAAGCTACGAAACCGTCAAACAGCTTGGCTACAATCCGGATGAAATTATTGACGTAACGAGTGAAGATCTAGACGCTTATGTTGCGGGGTCTGTTATTACGGCAAGCAACGTATATCCTCTTGGCCGATTAGTCCGAGTCGCGGAAAATAATCAGCTCTATTATATACAAGATGGCGCCTATCATTCACTCTATGATGAAACTATCGCGCAAATAAATTTTCCAAACTTGAGTATTGAAAAAATTGTGGCTTCTGAAATAAGTGGCTTACAAAAAGGATCTACCACACTCCTTAAAAATGGCACACTATTCGGCATTATTGGAGACAGCAAAATTTATGTAGTGGAAAAACAAAAAAAACGCCATATTGCCACAGCTGAAGTGTTTGTCGGGCTTGGCTATACCTGGGAAAATATTATCTGGATAAATCAATACGCTGGAGACGCACATGAAACCGGACAAGCGCTCTATCTCGATACTCCAATCAGTATGGTTGCAAACGAAAAAAATAGCATCTCGAGTAATTCAAATTTAGAAACTCAAGAACCATCACCAAGCACGCAACTAGATCCAGTAGAATATATGGTTCGCACGCCGGAGGATAAAATTAGTTTTATTGGAAAACAAATTACGACGCCCATTGATTCATACGCAATAAGCAACGTTGAAACCGGAGAAATTTTGGCAGGAAAAAATGTAGACACGGTACGGCCAATGGCATCCTTAACCAAAATTGCGACCGGATATCAACTGCTCCTTGATGGAATAATGATGGAAAAAACGACTGTATACAATAAATCCCTTCATGATTCGCTCTACGATAATTTTAGAATTATAGAAGGTGAAGCAGTAAAAAATACGTATCTCATGGATGTGATGCTCGTGTCTTCATTCAATGCTCCTGCGTTGATGCTCGTCAATCCAAAAGGTGAGGGAATACAAGCCTTTGTAACACGCATGAACCAGACAGTCGCGGGTCTTGGACTTACTCAGACAAAATTTGTGGATGTAGATGGTATTAGTGAATACAATGTTAGCACTGCTCGTGAGTATACAAAGCTTTTTGCAAAATTAGCACGCAATAATACACTACAGCAATATCTGGGTAAAAAATCATATAGCTTTACTGAGTCAATTGATCACGATGGCATGCCGGATCATTTTGATACACACAACAACCCCCTTGCAAACGAAGCAAATATTCCCTATACCATTATTGCTAGTAAAACCGGTTTTACCTATGATGCCGGAGGATGTCTTGCAATGCTTATAGAGCGAAAAACAGACCATACACGATTCGTTGTTCTCACCATGGGAAATCCTGACTTTGGAAAGAAGACTCGATTCAATGAACCGCGAATAATTGCGGATTGGGCGATGAATAATTTATAATTACACACGCACCCCGTATATGCCTATCGTATTTGCAGCCATTACACCTCATCCCACGCTACTCATGCCACAGATTGGAAAGGGTGCTGTTGAAAAACTAAAAAAAACTAAGGATGCCTTTAAAAAAATGGAAGAAAAACTATACGTGAGTAGACCTGATATAATTGTTATTTTTACCCCGCACGGACATATATATCCACATACCTTTAGTGTATATGCCCATACGAAATTCAAATCGCACTATGAACATTTTGGAGATTTTACTACTTCTGATACATGGAACGGAGCTCCAAATTTTGCTGCCATGCTTTCTGACGAGGCCTACAACAAACAAATCAGTATACACTTAGAAAGTACAGAAAAAATTGATCACGGTGTAAGTATCCCACTTCACTTTTTAACAGCCCATTTACCGCAGATCAAAGTATTACCTATTTCACATAGCGGACTCACTGCAAAAACACATCTTGAATTCGGATCTAGTATAAAAAATCTATCTATGCAATCTCAAGATCGCATCGCCCTTATCGCATCCGCAAATCTCTCGCATGCATTGACGAGCGACTCTCCTGCCGGATTTCATAAGGCAGGAAAAGAATTTGATGAGATGATAATCAAACTCCTTGAGTCGCACAATAGTGCCGGAATCGCACACATGGATCCAACATTTGTAAAAAATGCAGCAGAATACGGATACTACTCCATACTTATGTTACTTGGGGTCATACAAAAAATGAATTATACTTTCAAAAATTATGCATATGAAAGCCCATTTGGAGTTGGATATTTGACCGGGGAATTTGAGTTTCATTAAATATGATCGTCAAAATCATCCCTCTCTACCGTCTCCCTCGCCACATCGACATACTTGATTATTTAGTTCCTAGAAAACTTGAGTCAATACTCAAAATTGGTCAGTTGGTAGAAATCCCTTTTCGACAATTGAGCATCTTTGGACTTGTGTTTGAGTTTGACGCGTCAACGAATGAAGATAAAAATTTGAAACCTATCATAGGCGTGGTGAATGACATACCGTTTGTCTCAAACGAGTATCTTTTTTTACTGCATACACTCTCGAGGATATATGTTGCGCCCATTGGGAGTATTGCAAAAATGGGATTGTTACCATTGCAAAAAAATAAACTAAAAAAAATTGAATTGACGTCGATACGCAACTCACCTTCCAACCCCCTTAAAGCTACAATCTATTTCCTATACACAAATCAAACTGAACATATCCAACTTTACCGTAATCTCAACAATTCAAAAATAACTCTCATCCTCGTTCCTGAAGTACGACATATTAAAGAAGTAGTAAAACTTATTCCAGACATTCTAAGCGAGACTATTGTCGAATGGCATTCAGATTTAAGTACAAAAGAAAAATTTTCTCGATGGCTTCAAATTCGAAACGCAACAAAAACTATTATCATCGGCACGCGAGCAACACTCCTACTTCCTTTTCCAAAACTTGACAAAATTATTATAGATTTTGAACATGATGAAAATCATAAACACCGAGATCAAGCTCCAAGATTCCACACAAAAGATATTGCTCCACTTGTGCAACAATTACATCCAAATTGTAAAATTACTCTCGCAAGTTTTTCGCCAAGTTTTGATAGTTATTATAAAATAACAAAAGAAAAGCTAAGTGTTGTTAATAAAAAATTAGGCAGGCAAAAATTATTATTTAAAAAAAAAACTGAAACGGATAAAAATCTACCAATTATCAGCATTATTTCTCAGCAAGGCGCCTATGAGGGGGTGCGTATTTTTTCTTCCGCAGTCGAGGCACAACTTCAAAAAAATTTGGAGGAAAAACAGGATGACATATTTATTTTTATCAATAAAAAAGGATCGGCAAGCTCAGTGATTTGTACAGACTGCGCGTATATTGAACTAGATCCTGAAAGTGGATTACCGCTTATATATACGGATCACTCAAAAAAATTGCATACCCCTTATTCTAATTTTTCAAAACCCCTTCCTCTCTATTGTCCAAAATGCAAATCTACGAGTATTAAATTACTCGGTACGGGAAGTGAATCGGTCGAAAAAGAAATAAAAAACATGCTTGGCAAGAAATCAAAATTTGAGGTGGTCCGTATTGATAGCGATTCTCAATTTAATAAAAAAGAAGAAATACATAGCAAACCGCACATTATCATTGGCACTCAGATGGCGTTTCACTATATAGACTGGGAGAAAACTAAACTGATTATTTTTCTTGACGTGGATAGACAACTTGCGCTTCCGGAATATCTCGGTACTGAACATATTTGGCACCTAATTGCCGAATCGCAATATCGACGAAGTGAACAGAGTATTTTTTATATTCAAACAAGAAATCCTGAACATATTTTGTTTAAATCCTTAGGCGAGCCTGACAGACTCTATCGCACCGAACTTGGAAAACGTCAAAAATTGGGTTATCCACCTTATGTTCAGCTCGCACGATTTTTCTATGGAAATTATAGTAATTTCACTGCACAACAAGCAGCTGATATAGTATTTGAACACGTGGCTCTGCGATTGACAAAAACACAAAAAAATGCTATACTTCTTGGTCCTTTTGAAATGCAACCAAGATTTTTTCGAAATAAATATTGGTATGGTTTTTTAGCAAAATTATCAAACGAGACATGGACTACAGATATATTATCTATAAACCAAGAACTCGAAATTGGGTGGAAAGTAGACCCAAATCCAATATCATTATTATCCCCCTAACAACACTATGGACAAGGGTATATACAAATCAAAAATAAAACCTTTTTCGGGTGGTCGCTGGGTACAGGTTTCAAAAAAGGCATATCGCCTTTATAACAACATTAAAGCACGAACAAAAAGAAGGACATACATACGCTCAGCTTATTTTAAAGGAGAAAAAATTTTCCTTGAAATATTTTGGCGTCACTTACACCAAAAAGAAAACTTGAGAGACAAAACAAGGCGAGTAAAATATTTACCATGTGCCATAGAACTAATTGAAAATAGCTATGTCCAACCTGAAACCAAACCCCACCCTAAAAATCATTCAGAAACTGTGCATCGATTCACCGGGATAACGTCGAGTGGCATGCTATTTAGAGTTCAAATCAAAGAAGATAAAAATGGTGGACTTTGGCTTATGTCAATATTTCCTTATGATAAATAAAAAAAGACTTTCTGCCAATTTGGGGTGTATAAACCCCGGCGAAAAGCCCTTTTCTATTATTAGAATAGCAGATTATAAGATATTTGTCAACACACTACATGTGGATAAAAATATATGAATGTTACACCTCCTGATACAGTGTAAGCAAACGAAGATAAGATTCTTAATGATTACAAACTTACCGTATGTTCCCAATCGTCAAACTTCCAACCCAAAGTTTAAAAGATCCATCCACAGAAGTCGATCGTGATTTTGTATTGCAAGCAGATACGCAGGAATTTATCAAAGAACTCATTGAGACCATGTATGCGGGTGATGGAATAGGCATCGCGTCTCCACAGGTCGGAAAAAACGTTCGAATCTGTATTGTAGGCAAAGATGCAGTTCCGGGTAAAGAAAAAGATTTTGTGCTCATCAATCCTGTCTGGCAAAAAACCAGTAGAAAAAAAGTATGGGAAGTGGAAGGCTGTTTGTCAGTACCCAAAACCTTTGGAAAAGTCGCTCGATATGTCGGTATTCATGTCGAAGCGATGAATGAAGCAGGTAAAAAAATCGAATTTGATGCACATAAATTTTTTGCGCGAGTAAACTTGCTTTAATAATTCCTAAATAACCTGTAATTATTCACCCCCCGCTTTACTCGTGAACGCAACTCTATCCCCGCCTTTCTCTTACGAAAGAGAAAGGAGACACGTGAACGTGTGTTTTCCCCTCTCTTTCGTAAGAGAAAGGCGAGGGGAGAGTTGCGTTCACGAGCGGATGTCAGTAGATTAAAAAAGATTTCAAAATTTGAGATTATTTAGGAATTATTAAAGCAAGATAGTATAAAATTCGTTAACGGATTAAAGCAGAAATATTTTGAACACCTGTTTTTAGGTGTTTTTTATTGACTTTTAGCAAAATATTGTGTAGTATATCATCTCGTTTACGTATCTATTGATTCTTTATATGGCAGAAGAAGTAATTCTACGTTTTGACAATGTAACATTTGAATACACTACCAAAAGTCAGACGCTTGAAGAGGCTAGCTTTAGTGTCCGTAAAGGAGCAAAACTCACCCTCATGGGACAAAATGGCGCGGGCAAAAGTACACTTTTTGGTCTTATCAAAGGTGATTTGAAACCTAAAACTGGCAAAATATCCATAAATCCTGATACAAGTATTGCGACAGCTCTCCAAGTCATTTCTCGAGATGACTTTGGCCTAACGATTGAACAATATTTTGCAAACGCATTTGAAATTCCTCCTACAAATCTCAAAAGTCAAATTGCAAAAATAATGGAAGTAGTAAATTTGAATTTGCCAAGAGATCGAAAAGTGGGTGAAATGTCAGGCGGACAGCAAGCTCGGCTACTACTTGCGTTTGCACTTATCCAAAATCCCGATATTTTACTTCTTGACGAGCCCACCAACAATCTCGACAAGGCTGGAATTGAACATTTGATAGAATTTCTCGTGATGTATCAAAAGACTGTCATCGTGATTTCTCATGATGCGGATTTTCTCAATTGTTTTACCGAGGGTGTCCTCTATCTGGACGCGCATACCAAACAAATAGAAAATTATGTCGGAGATTATTATTCAGTTGTTGAAGAAATAAAAAGTAGAATTGAACGAGAAGAAAAGAAAAATGCGCAACTCAATAAACAAATTCAAGATCGAAAAGACAAGGCAAACTTTTTTTCTCACAAAGGTGGAAAAATGCGAAAACTTGCGTCAAAACTTCGCGAAGAAACTGAAGAAATGGAAGAAAATAAGGTGGAAGTGCGTCAAGATGACAAAACAATACGAGAATTTACTATCCCTAATCAAGATATTGTTGGTGATATTGTAACTATACAACGTGTAAAAGTAATCAAAGATCATACAGCTATCACAAAACAGGTCAATAAAATTTTGAGACAAAAAAGTCGCCTGCTCATTTCCGGACCAAATGGAATTGGAAAAAGCACATTGCTTCGAACGCTTGTCAAAAATCAAGATGATGGTGTAAAAATAATGGAGAATACTGTTGTCGGATATTATAGTCAAGATTTTACAACACTTAACTATGAACAAACAGTGTTTGATTCTCTTCAGAGCATCCTTGCAAACGGCATTGATACACAAGAAATGCGTGCGGTCTCGGCGGGGTTTCTGATTACTGGTGATCTTATGGGAAGTCTTGTTGGGACTTTAAGCGAAGGACAAAAAGGACTTCTTTCATTTGCGCGTCTTGTACTCATGCGTCCCGGACTTCTCGTTCTCGACGAGCCGACAAATCACATCAATTTTAGGCACATCCCCGTGATTGCGCAGGCAATCAATGAATATAATGGTGCAATAATTCTCATTAGCCATATGCCGGAATTTGTTGAAAAAATTAAGATGACAGATTATTTGGATTTGAGTAAGTTATAAAGAGAGGGGAAATGACTACGATTGTCAAAAGGTAAATTTTTTGCTAAGATTAGAACATTATTAGTGATATACGCGTCGTATGGATTACATGCAAAAAGCCCTTAATCTAGCAAAAAAAGCACAAGGCAACACCTCACCAAATCCACTCGTCGGAGCTATTTTGGTAAAAAATAACAAGATACTCGCAACCGGGTATCACAAAAAAGCTGGTACAGATCATGCAGAGATTATTGCGCTCAAAAAAGCAGGTACGCAGGCAAAGGGTTCGTCCTTATACATCAACCTCGAACCATGCTGTCATTTTGGAAAAACCCCCCCCTGTTCACGCGCACTTATTGACGCAGAAATTAAGGAAGTGCATATTGCGACTCTTGATCCAAATCCCCTGGTTTCAGGAAAAGGAAAGACAGAATTAGAAAAAGCGGGAATTAAAGTTTTTGTTGGTGAAAAACAACAAGAAGCTCAGGAACTGAATGAAATTTTTTTCAAATATATCAACTCAAAAATGCCTTTTGTCATTGCAAAATGGGGTATGAGTCTTGATGGAAAAATTGCAACGCATACCGGAGAAAGTAAATGGATTACCAATGAAACCGCGAGACTTGAGGGACGAAAACTACGCACAGTTTGTGATGCAATTTTAGTTGGTGTCAATACTATTTTAACCGATGACCCCGAACTGACTGCGCGAGTTGAAAAAAAACCTCCGATGAAGCGCACGACTGTCGTTGTCGATTCAAGCGGAAAAACACCGCTCACTGCCAAGATTTTTAAAACCATAAACGACGTCATCATCGCAACAACTGAAAAAATGTCTGAAAAAAAACAAGTTGCCTATACAAAATTAGGCGCAACGATACTCAAAACCAAATCAAAAAACGGACAGGTTGATCTCAAATCTGTGTTAACACAACTTGGTAAAATGCACATCACGAGTGTCCTTATTGAAGGTGGTGGAGAGACAATTGCATCTGCTATTGAAGAAAATCTGGTTGATAAAGTCCACATCTTTATTGGGGACAAAATTATCGGTGGAATAGATGCTCGCTCCCCTGTGGGAGGATTAGGTTTTGCAAAAATGAAAGATGTAAGTCTCTGGAATATTGAAACTTTCAAAAAAATAAATGGGAATATCGAAATAATAGCATATCCAAATTATGGCAAAAGTAAAAGCTAAAAAAATGCTTGCACAAACAACACTCCCAACACGATATGGGAATTTTGAGTTATATGTTTTTGAAGGATTGGATCCTCATCGAGACGAAGTAGTAATTACCAAAGGTAAGATTAGGAACTCAAAAACATATGTGCCACTTAGAATCCACTCAAGCTGTGTGACCGGAGATATTTTTGGATCTATGCGGTGCGATTGTGGCAAACAACTTGAAACCGCGCTTAAGACAATTCAAAAAAAAGGGTTTGGAATGCTTATATATTTAGATCAAGAAGGTCGTGGCATTGGACTTGTCAACAAAATAAAGGCCTATACACTGCAAGATGAAGGATATGATACCGTAGAAGCAAATAAGCGACTTGGTTTTGCTTCGGACTTGCGAAATTATGATAGTGTGATTGAAATTCTTCGATATTTTGATATCAAAAAAGTAGAGCTCATGACGAACAATAGTGAAAAAATTGAAGTACTCAAAAAAGCGGAATTTTCTGTGCGACGACATCCACTTTGGGTAGGAAGAAGTAAATATAATAAGAAATATTTGGCGACGAAAGTTTCAAAAATGAAACACCTTAAGTAATCCGTTCAAATCCGTTTAATCCGTTCTAATCTGCTGTTCCGTTTACGAACTCAAACAGCAGATTTAGCAGATTAAACGGATTTGAACGGATATACTATGTTCACTGGAATAATTTCAGCAACATCTAAAATTACTAAAAAAGAATTCAAAAATGATTCCCTTTTTTTGACCATTAAAAAACCAACAGGCTGGAAAATTAAGTGTGGAGATTCTATCGCAACAAACGGAGCATGTTTGACGGTCAAAAAAATCCTCAAAGATGCATACCTTACCGAGCTCATGCCTGAGACACGCGATAAAACATATTTTGAAAAAATGAATCTTGAGTTCGTCAATTTGGAGAGATCTCTCAAGCTTTCAGATAGATTAGGTGGACATTTCGTTACTGGACATGTTGATGCGATGGGAAAAATTATAGATCTCAAAAAACGCGGCAAATCTTTAGTTTTCAAAATCAGTTTTCCAAAAAAATTTGCTAAATATGTGGCGGAAAAAGGTTCCATTACCATTGACGGAATTAGCCTGACTGTTGTAGATGTCGGCGTGAATTGGTTTACAGTTTCACTAGTTGAATATACGCTTATTCATACAACGCTTGGAATGAAAAAAAAGACTGATCTAGTGCATTTGGAGTTTGATATTTTGGCAAAGTATATTGAAAAACAACTCAAAAATTAAAAATATCTTTCTGTGTTCTATCAACTAATTAAAAAATATGAAGAATGGGCAACACAAATCAGAAATATTTAATGCTTCAAAATTTCGTTTTGGCATTGTTCAGGCTACATTTAATTCAGATATTACTGAAAAAATTCTTGAATACGCTCTAAAAACTTTGTCTGAGTACAAGGTTGTACAAAAAAATATCACTATTCATAAAGTCCCCGGCAGTGTAGAAATCCCTGTGGTTTTGCAAGCAATGGCAAAAAGTAAAAAGTATGACGCGCTTATTGCAATTGGAGCAGTTATCAAAGGTAAAACGGATCATTATCATGTTGTCGCAAAGTTTGTGACCGAGGGAGTTCTTCGCGTAAGTCTCGACAATATATTACCGATTGGTTTTGCAGTACTTACGACGCAAAATAAAAAATTAGCTCAGGAACGAGTTACGATTGGGGCTGAGGCAGTGGAAGCAGTACTTCAGGTTGTAAAAATATGTAACTCAGGACTCTTTTAAGCTGAGCCGAGTCGAAGCTTAATCCTGACGACAATTGATAACACAAGCTTATATGATAAAACATAGTTTAAACAACGTAAAAGGAGAAAAAAATGATGCATACGTAAGCGATGCGGTCATGATTTTTGCAGACGAACAAAACTTGTTTGAAGGAACTATTTTGGAAAAATGTTCAAATCATATTGATGTGATCCTGATTAATCTCAAACCAGGAGAATCTATCAAAGAACATAAGCATATTACCTCAGAAGAAATTGTGCAAGTTTTGGAAGGATCTGGCCAAATCACTCAAGGCCAAGTCGTGAAAGATGTTGTTGCACAAGATATTAGACCTGTTGCCTTTTAATAAATAAAAATGTTACAATGTAGTTATCTTAACAATAAATAACTACAGATATGATAAACGTTCAGCGTGTTTTGAAAAATCCTCGGGCAATGTCAGCATTAACCGGAGTTACACCAGAAGAA
>JACPGR010000071.1 GCA_016182415.1 Candidatus Magasanikiibacteriota bacterium | reverse complement strand
TGATGCGATAGTGATACTTGTCTGTGGATGATGAGCTTCCCATGAGCTTGTGCGTTTGATTCGGCTGTATACTAAAATACTCGCAGGGATAGCAGTGATAAAAATACCAAGGGTGATGAGGATGTCGAAGAAGGTTTTCATATTATACAGTGCTAGAAGTTAACCACTTCCAAGCGGGTATGATCGTGATGTGTATACCCTGTCTTTTTATTTTTTTCTCTTGGTTGAGAGTTATTACCAATGCTGAATTGATTCCGCTTGATAGTGTAGCCTCGACAAGTCCGTTCAATTCTCTTTCGGTGTTGTCTTCTGTAAGTACCGTTGTCACCTGTAGAGCGAATCTGATTTTGTTTTTTTCTTTGACTAAAAAGTCACATTCCTGTTTGCCTTTGAAATAAAATACCTCTTGTCCACGGCGTTTTAGTTCGATATATATTACATTTTCGAGCAATCTACCACTGTCTTTTGAAAAAGAAAAGGCGATTTCGTTTCGCATGCCGGTATCAATTGCGTAGATTTTTTTGTTTGATCTAAATTGTTTTTTGAGTGAATAGTCATATTTATATAATTCAAATAATAAAAACGCTTCGGCCAAATAGCCTACGTGTTTTTTTACGGAGATGACGCTTTTGTAGTCGAGAATGTTTTTTAAGCTATTGTAACTGATCTCTTTGCCGATATTGGTGAACAAATATGAGGCCATTTGCTGAAATGAAGTGCTAGCTCGGATTTTGAAACGAGTGATGATATCTTTGAATATCACATCCTCGTAGGCGCGCGTGATGAACTCTTTGTCTTTGTATTTGACATATTCGGGAAAACCCCCATGTGTTAAGTAGTCATCAAAATGTTTTAATATGAGAGCCTGTGTTTTAGTTGTTTTGTCACCTAGGTTTACTGCATTGAAGCGTAAAAATTCTCGAAACGAAAAGGGGAATAAATCAATTTTAAAATATCTGCCCGTGAGATGTGTCGCGAGTTCTGAACTGAGGAGTTTTGCGTTTGAACCGGTGATAAAAATTTTATAGCCCTCTTCATGGAGCCGTCGTACAAAGCGTTCCCATCCACTGACATTTTGAATTTCATCCAAAAAAATAGCTTTGGCACTAGCGACCTTGGAAAAGGCGAGCATGAGAGTGGCAAAATCTTCAACGCTAAAATTGATGAGACGTTCATCGTCAAAGGTGAGATAATAGTAGGGTGAAAAACGACCTGAAAATTGTTTGAGCAGGGTGGACTTCCCGCTACGTCGAATTCCTGAGATCACGGTGATTTGCGGGGTCTTTTGATATTTCAAAAAATCTATCTCTCGCTCAATCCCGGGATCTTTAGCTTCAAAGTTTTGCCGTTGATCCGCGATAATTTGTTCAAGTAGGTTTAATTCAAGCATATTACTAATATATTATAATTATGTAATATAGTATATTAGTAATATACACTAGTGTATGACTTATGTCAAGTACTTCAGTATCTTGACAAATTTAGAGCCAATAGACATCAATCAATTTCCATTTGAAAAAATAGAAACTCATTTGGTGACCCGCTGTTTTGTATATACAGCGGGTAAGAAAAAGAGCAAAAAAGAACTGGCCGCAGTAGTGGGATTTGAACCCACGTCCTTCCCGACATACTGTCGGGACGAGATACCTGGCTCCTCCATACTGCAGATTGGTACCGGCGTACGTCGCCGGCGGACGGTCGTCTGCTACTTCTTCAGTAGCGAGCCGACCTTGAGGCTGAGGCGGATTGAGGCCGACCCGCCCTGTACCATGATCTCAAGAAAGCGTTTCGTGCCATAGCCTGAACTACCGGTCACGATCGCGGCCTGCTGATCAGACACACTTTTGAGCTGTCTGATGTGGGGGAGATCTCCGAGGATCTCATGTCTGCGCAGGATCCAGATCTCTTCTGGCAGGAGCGTGGTCTTGCAGTTGCCGAAGACATCCACATACCACACAGCCGGGGGAGCATCAGGGATCTGCTCGATTGACTCGATGGTGCTCGGCGGGATGTGACCGTCGATGATCCAGAGGGCGACGCGCGGGATGAACTCATAGCTCCGGAACTGGGTATTCTGGATTTGATCAGCCAGAACACAGTCGACGAGGCCGAGTTCTTTTGCCCAGGTCATGGTCTCGGGAATGTCGAGGAGATGGTACTTCGTGACGATCCCAAGCTTTTTCACCAGGCTCAGACACAGGCCATCGACCGGCGCGATGATGAGGGTTTCCCCGACCCAGAAGTAGACGAATGGAGTTCCATTTTTCCACCTCTTCGCCTTCCCGTCGCGAGGGGCGACGTTGACGATGATCAGACCCCTCATACCCATGGTCGCGTCGAGCATATCGGCGAGATTGCCCGCGGCCTGAAGGTCAGACCGCACACCGACGGTCGTGACATTGCACCCGAAGAGTGCTGCACATCGAGCCGACTGACGACCCATGGCATTGTTGTCATGACAATCGTTGATGATCACTATAAACTTGAACATGGTGTTTTCCTTTTGTTGAATTGTCTTAGACATTTACATACCAAATAAGCCTGGCATGTACGATTCAAAGAGTATTCTTAGAAAAAAACTTGACACTTGATTTCTTTAGGCAGCATTTCGCCCTTTGAAGGCATGAACTGATAATCTGCAATTATTAGTCCACTTCGAAGTGTGGCGGTGACACGCCACCACTTTGAATCAATTTTTGGCGGAATCACTTCGAGTTCAAAATCTTCCTCGTTGATGATTCCTGCATTCAATACTGACTGAATTGTCTTTGTGCCTTGTCTTTCCATGATTGCCTCCGTCTTGTCGTGTGTATGTATGGACATCTTTATATCCATACAATTCACATCACAAAACAAAAACCCCTTCACATCACTGCGAAGAGGTTGTTTTGAAAAAAATTATTTCAACACAAAACTAAGGTGGACTGCTTTGTCAAGACAGTTATTAACAGATTTTTCATGAACAAAATTCGACCTTTGTGTGTTCATGGATCAAGATAAGATGTAATACTTTTGAGAGGTATATTACCTATCATCTTGACCCACGAACTCGTGTCTCAAGGCATTTTAGAGCCTTGTTTTTTGGTTTGTTTTGTTTTTCCGGTCTATAACGATTGTTTTTTGTGTTTCTCTCAACTGAAATATATTTCTTGTGGCGTCTTGTAGCCAAGACTCTGATGCCGGCGTTTGTTGTTATAGAACGGAAAATATTGTGCTAATCCTTCATACGTTTCTTCTATAGTACGATACTGTTTGAGATAAATATCTTCATATTTTACCGTACGCCATAATCGTTCAGTAAAGATATTATCCAGACATCTCCCTCTACCGTCCATACTGATTTGAATATTGTTGTTTTTAAGAATATTGGTGTATTCCATTGAGGTAAACTGTGAACCTTGATCAGAGTTATGAATTTCTGATCTTGCCTGTGCAAGTGCGCTTGTTAAGGATCGAGCACAAAATTCCGTTGTCATCGTTTCTGATAATTCCCAGGAAACTACATAGCGCGAGAACCAATCAATAATAGCCACCAAATAACAGAATCCGTGTTCTAAGGGAAGGTAGGTACTATCTGTACCCCATACTTGATTGACTCTACATATGGATAAATTCTTGAGTAAATATGGGTAAATCTTGTGTCCTTGAGCCGGAATGGTGGTTTTGTGTTTGGGATAGAGTGCCTGTATGCCCAACACGTGCATCAGTCGTTGTACCTGCTCTCTACACATATATATCTGGTATTCGTCTGCACGTACCAACTTGAGACGACGCGAACCATAAAATGGATACTTCGTGTAGGCTTTGTCCAGTGCGCGTAGGTAGGTTAATTCTTCAAAATCAATTCGTGGCTCGTAGTATATGCTGGAACGAGATAGGGATACGAGCTGTGCCTGTCGGCTGACGGACAAGGTGGGGTCTGTGTTGTCAATGATCAACTTTTTTTCTGAAGGTTTAAGGAATGTAAATTTTTTTTTAGCCATTCTATCTCCGCTTCTCGTTGTCCAATCATTCTCTCTAATTCAGCTATTCTTTGTTCTTCTTTATTTTTGTTATGTGGGTTAAAGAGTAAAAATGATTCCTTTTCCAATATTTTTTTCCACTCGCTTAATTGCGAAGGATGGACTTGGTGTTCACTTGCCAGTTCATTAAATGTTTTGTCTCCGTTCATTGCCGCTAAAGCCAACGTTGCTTTTTGGTGGGGGTTTAATAATTTTCTCATATATATAGTTATCGTGCTTACATATTCTTCAGTATACCTTATTTTTGTTCATGAAAGCACTGTCTGAATTTGCCAGTCCATTATAGTCTATCTCATGCACTTAATTATTATCAAATGTTTGATCAGCTCAGCAAACATGTTACGAGCATGACATGGATAAGAAAAAGACAATATATTTTTGATGAGTATCGCTTTACTTTTTCCAAACTTAAAAAATCCATGTACTTTGGTTTTAGTGAAAAAATAGAAAACGGGAAACTTGTTCATATTGCCGATGCCGAAAAAGCTCTTATTGATTATCTATACCTCGATAAAAGTTTTGGTAGTGCAAGTTTGGTATTTGAAAAACTGCGTGATCATTATCAAGAACTGGATTTAAAAAAACTGCAGGAATATTCACTGAGTTCTGACATCACTATTCAACGCGAGATTGGTTTTATGCTCGATACATTAACATTAGATTCCAATTTATTATATCAGGCGATACAACATACGCGCGGTACTTCTCATCTTACCAAAGACTCCAAAACATTTAATGCCAAATGGCGACTCTATTATGATGATCGAATTATTGGATAAGTCAACGTTGCTTTTGATCAATAAAACCTTGAAGTATCCGCTTATGACGACCGAGAAGGATTATTTTTTGGCATTGGTTTCAAAAATAATCTACGATTCACCACTCAAAGACCTTCTCATTTTCAAGGGTGGCACGGCCTTGCACCACACCTATTTGCCACAACTTCGATTTTCCGAAGATTTGGACTTTTCCTCAAACCAAAAACCGCTGACTCTTGAAGAATTGAAAGCAATTTTTGAACCCTATGAATTTTTATCAGTCAAAAAAGAATACACGTCTGGTGCAACGATAAAAATTGAACGCCTCTTAATATACCGGTCCGCTCGGACACGCCAATTCCTTAAAAGTGGAAATAGATTTTTTACAAAATGTAATATTACCGCCTATAGAAATGGATTATCATAATGCCTTTGGTGTAAAAACCAAAGTGCGCGTGATGGATATACGAGAAATTGCGGCCGAAAAAATGCGAGCCATGAATGACCGCGTGCGCTATCGTGACTTTTATGATTTTACTATGATTTGTCACTAGTGTCCGGTTAAAATTCCCATAACTGAGCCTGTTTTTGACCTTTGTCTTCCAAAACTTGTGCGGGTACCTTGGAAATTAGCTCTGTTATGGGAATTTTCTCGAATATGGAGATGCTTAAGATTTGTAGAATTTCGTAAGAATTCCGATTTAGATATAATTTTTTTTTCAAAATTGCTACAAGGAGGTACGCTGAGATTGCAACACAGATTTGTGTCTTTACCGTGTTAACAGACCGTCCCCAAAATGATTCAATGGACAAATGTTGTTTCATCCATTTGAAAAAAAGTTCAATTTGCCAGCGTTGTTTGTAAAGTGCCGCAATAGTGATTGCCTCAAATTCAAAATTATTCGTAAGAAAAATGTATGTTCGTTTAGTTTCTTCATCATAATATTTAACACGTCGTAATTTTTCTGGATAATTTTTTGAAGCATAATATCCTGACAACACAATCGTCTGATCGCACCGGACGCCTGTGTCCGTATCCACCCGATGAGAATACAGGCGACGGAACGATAGATTATCTTTCGCTCGAGTAACGAAATATGCATCGGCTACATGCATATGGAAGAGTCGTGTAAAATCAATGTAAGCGCGATCAATAATATAGATAGCGTGGTGTTCATACTTGATATCATCGAGAAAAAATACATCATGTATTTTTCCGCTTGATAGAGAGAAAAATGAGGGTATATTACCGTGTAGTTCAATCCCCATATTCAGCTTCACTGCTGCTCGTTTTTTCTTAAGTCTAGCCCATGGAAATAGTGATAGACTTAGTTCAATCGTGGTTGAATCTACGGCGTAGATTGCATGGTCAATTTTAAGTGAGAATGATGTATCATTCGTATACAATTTTCGCGCTTCGTTGACGAGACTCATTGTATAATCACGATAGATACGCCAATCACGTTTTTCGTTCGCGTTGGCCAAAGTGGATAGATTCACTCTTGAACGAAAACCCATATGGTATAATT
>JACPGR010000067.1 GCA_016182415.1 Candidatus Magasanikiibacteriota bacterium | reverse complement strand
CAAAAGAGAGGGGAAACACACCTTCACGTGTCTCCTTTCTCTTCGGTAAGAGAAAGGCGGGGATAGAGTTGCGTTCACGAGTAAAACGGGGGGTGAATAATTACAGGTTATTTAGGAATTATTAAAGCAAGTTAGTATAACACTTGAGGATCACATTCTAAACTATTTACAATTAGCGAGGCGGGTACACCTAGTTGTTTAAGCGTCTTGAGATGTGGGAGGAGATCAATGAAATAATCAGGGTTGGTTGTGAGGGCAGTTTCAATAACTTTTGGTAAAAATGGCATGTCAACACCTGACTGTTTTAGCGTGTCGAGGTGTGGGAGGAGATCAATGAAATAATCAGGGTTGGTTGTGAGGGCAGTTTCAATAACTTTTGGTAAAAATGGCATGTCAACACCTGACTGTATAAAGTTTTTCCTTTGTTCCATGTTTAAGAGGGGTTATAGACAAAACATCCAAAAAAGTTACTCCTGTGATATCTATACTGTCTCAAGATAGATTTGTAAAAACATCCTTCACATCATCCAAATCATCCAAGGCTTCAACCAACCGAGTAACTTTTTCATTCGTCTCATCGTCAACGATAATTTCTTCTTTGGCAATCCACTGCAAACCAGAATCATCCTGCTCAATCCCATGCTTTGCGATGACTTCCATCATCTTTTGAAAATATTCTTTGGAAAAAAATAACTCTACCCCATCTTCGGTTTCTATCATATCATCTACTCCTGCGTCCATCAGCTCAAGCTCAACCGCTTCCCAATTTGAAAGTGCAAATTTTTTATCCGCAGTAAAACGAACCACACCTCGAAGTTCAAATTGCCACTGCACTGAGCCGGGACTTCCAAGTATGCCACCGAATTTATTGAGTATCCCTTTTATTTCAGAAACAGTTCGATTGACATTGCCTGTCAGCGCTTCAATAAGCATCGCAACACCTCCCGGTCCAAAAACCTCATATATCGATTCGTGCAAGACTGCCTCGTCTCTGAGTTCACCCGTCCCTCGTTTGATTGCGCGCTCAATATTTTCTTTGGGCATGTTTGCTAATTTTGCGTTGTCTATTGCAATACGCAATGCAAAATTCATCTCTGCATCTCCCCCGCCTTGTTGAGCTGCGACCGTAACAGCCCGAGATAATTTGGTAAAAGTTCCACTCCGAGCTTTATCCGCCTTGCCTTTTTTTACTTGAATATTATGCCATTTTGAGTGACCGGACATATTTTTTATCTTAAAACTCTCTTTATTTGTTTACTCGTGAACGCAACTCTCCCCTCGCCCCTCTCTTACGGAAGAGAGGGGAAACACACGTTCACCTGTCTCCTTTCTCTTCGGTAAGAGAAAGGCGGGGATAGAGTTGCGTTCACCAGACATAGGGTGGTGAGTAGTTACCTTTATTTTAACATTTTCTGTTTTTAAAATCAATAAATCCTTTCCAACACGAAGCACCCATTGACATCTCTCTCTCTTTGCTATGATGAGCAATCCACCGTCTGGCACAAACTACTCAAGATATGAGTTTAGGAGCCGACTACGGTGGAATAAGGAAAAAAAATGAGACTACCCCAGATGGTTAGAGACCAATTCTTGCATTTGCAACAGTGATACTAATCTCCAGCATTGTGCTGGAGGAGGTGATGAGAAAAAAGAAATAACCGGCGCGAGGGGGGGCGCCGGCACAACATATAGACAAAAACTCCCCTGACTTAGTCGGGGGAATTTTTAATTTCTTTAATTTCTAAAAAAAAGATTATTTTTCTCCTTCTTTACCTTTCTCTTCTCTTGTGTGTGCAACAACAGGAACCTCAGATTCATCTTCTAACCCCATTCCATCAATCCCGTATACACCAGTACCTGCTGGAATAAGGCGACCGATAATGACGTTTTCCTTAAGACCCTCAAGATAATCCATCTTACCGGTAATTGCCGCGTTGACGAGTACGCGAGATGTTTCTTGAAACGATGCTGAAGACAAGAAGCTTTGAGTAGTAAGAGAAATTTTACTAATACCCATAAGCATATCCCGAGCTTTTGCGGACTTCTTGCCTTGTTTTTGCGCAAGTCTGTTTGCAACAATAAATTGCGCACGCTCGATCACTTCACCGGGAAGCAAATCAGTATCTCCTGAATCTTCGACAAAGACACGGCTAAACATTTGCTTGATAATAATTTCAATATGCTTATCATTCAAGCGTTGGCCTTGGGATGCATAAATTTCTTGAATTTCGATAAGCACATAGCGCTTCACTGCATCTTGGTCTTTGAGTTCAAAGAGTTCTTTCAAATCGACAGCTCCTTCAGTCAGTTGATCGCCTTTTTCCACCATATCGCCATCCTTGACCCATGCTTTGTAGCCTACTGGAATCACATATTCTTTGGTCATCTTTCCATCAAAGGTAAGGACAATACGAGTACCATCCACAAGCACAAGACCCGCATATGGAGCTTTGACCTCTTCACCGGATCCGCCGCGTATAATGAGTACATCATCAGTCTTTACTTTCTTGCCCGTGGAAACAATGAGTTCATCTTCAGGATCAACTGAATAAACAGTCTCTTCTTTCCCTTCATGATGGACCTTAATAATTTTTTGTCCGCGCCGTCCTTCAAAAATTTTGCGTCCGGTCGGACTGGTAATTACTTTCCCGTCTGCGTCTTCTATTTCAATCGTTCCAGAAACTTCTGAGAGTACGGCTTTTCGTTTTGGATTTCGAGCTTCAAATAATTCTTCGACTCGAGGCAAACCTTGCGTAATATCTCCACCCGCGACTCCGCCAAGGTGAAACGTACGCATGGTAAGTTGCGTACCCGGTTCGCCAATCGACTGTGCCGCTATAGTTCCAACCGCAGTGCCAATCTTTACCACTTGACGATTACCCAAATCAAATCCATAACATTTTGAACACACGCCCTTTGCAAGCGTACATTGCAAGACTGAACGCACATGAATATTGTCAAGTAGATTACTATCAATCAAACGCGCTGCTTTTTCGTCAATTACTTCTCCTGCTTTGACAATCACTTTTTTGCCATCTTTGACGTCCTTTAGTACAAAACGTCCGAGCACACGTTCAGCAAGCGTCTCTCCCATTTGCTCGGACTGTACAATAGTAAAGAGTTCTCCGGTTTCGTCGCCGCAATCCTCTTCTTTGACCACTACTTCTTGCGCAACGTCAACGAGACGCCGGGTAAGGTACCCAGCGTTTGCGGTACGAAGCGCAGTGTCGGAAAGACCTTTCCGAGTGCCATGTGATGAAATAAAAAATTCAAGTACATCAAATCCTTCTTTAAAATTTCCTTTTACCGGAAGTTCAATAATATCTCCAGAAGGAGAAGCTACAAGACCCTTCATCGCAATTACTTGCCCGAGCTGGCCCCATGAACCGCGCGCGCCCGAATCAATCATGGCAAATACAGACTTATCTTTATTGAGTATATTTTTAGTTTGAGATAAAAGTTTATCTTTGGTTTCAGTCCAAATTTCAAGCACTTTTGAGTGGCGTTCAGAATCAGTGAGCAAACCCTCATTGTATTGCTCGTGAACAAGCTCAACTTGTGCATCTGCGACACCGAGCAATTCCTCTTTTGCGTCGATAGAGGGGAAGTCATCTTTTCCAAGTGAATATCCTGATTTGGTAACATACTTAAACCCAAGAGCCTTGATATTATCAAGATATTGAGCAGTTATTTCTTGCCCATATACTTCAAGCAAAAATTGGATAATAGCGCTCAAATCTTTTTTAGTTACGGTCTGATTGTAATACGGTAATTTATTGGGCAAAATCTCGTTGAAAAAAATACGGCCAATAGAAGTCTCAACAATAGAACGTGCACCCGGATCAAATTTGGTCATGTCGTCAAATCGTACCTTGATGCGTTCTTTAAGCGAAATCAAACGAGTCTTATACGCATACCTCGCTTCAGTAATATTTGCAAAATGCTTTTGTATATCCCCGGTATCGTCTTCTTCATATTTAGTTAAATAGTAACAACCCAGTGCAATATCTTGTTGCGGGGTAATCACCGGAGATCCTGTTGCAGGTTTGAGCAAATTTTTTTCTGAAGCCATGAGGTGTTCAGCTTCCCACTTTGCCTGCTCTGAAAGCGGCAGATGTACTGCCATTTGATCTCCATCGAAGTCCGCATTAAAGGCAGGACAGACAAGCGGATGCAAACGAATGGCTTTACCTTCAACAAGTATAGGTCTAAATGCTTGAATACCAAGACGATGCAAGGTAGGCGCGCGATTGAGCAGTACGCGAGTTTTTTTGGTCAAATCTTCCAAAATATCCCAGACCTCAGGCGCGTTACTCTCAATAAATCTACTGGCGCTTCGTACATTATGCGCAAGTTCACGTCTGATAATTTGAGACATGACAAAGGGCTTAAACAACTCAAGCGCAATAGTCTTTGGTAAACCGCATTCATGAATCTTCAAATTTGGCCCGACGACGATAACCGAACGACCGGAATAGTCGACACGTTTACCAAGCAAGTTTTGTCGAAAACGACCTTGCTTACCTTTGAGAATATCCGCAAGCGAACGAAGTTGTCGTTTTTGACCGGTTGAAGCACGAACAGTCTTAGTAGCGCGCGCATTATTATCAATCAAGGCATCTACTGCTTCTTGGAGCATACGCTTTTCATTTCGGCAAATAACTTCCGGCGCATTGAGTTCTTGCAAACGACGCAAACGATTGTTGCGATTGATGACGCGCCGATACAAATCATTTAAGTCTGAGGTGGCAAAACGTCCTCCATCAAGTGCAACCATCGGACGCAAATCCGGCGGGATGACTGGAATATTGGTCATGATCATCCACTCAGGCCTGATATTATTTTTCCCAAAAATCTTTAAGAGTTTTATACGCTTTAACAATCGTTCTCGTTTTGCACCTTTACTCTTAAGTAATTCTTTCTCAAGGTTTACAATCGTGTCAGCCAAATTGAGTCGTTCGAGTAAGCCTCGGACAGCTCCCGCACCGATACCTGCTTCAAATAGATGCCCATAGCGTAATGACAATTCTTGATAATGAGCTTCTGAAATGATATTCATCATGCTAATTTCTTTGAGCTCAAGATCCGCTTGTTTGAAATCATCATCAAGCGCGTCATTTTTTCTGTCACGTTCTTTTTCAATTGCAGATAACTGCGCCTCACGTGCTTGTTCCTCCTGTTGTTTGAATTCATTCTCAATTTGTTTTTTCTTTGATTTGTATTCCTTTTTCAAAATTTCTTGTGTTGCTGCTTTTTCTGCTTCGTCTACGTGTGTGATAATAAATGACGCAAAATAAATAACTTTTTCAAGTGCCTGAATTGATGCATCAAGGACAAGTCCTATGCGAGACGGAATCGTGCGCAAAAACCAGATATGCGATACCGGACTTGCAAGCTCAATATGACCCATGCGTTCGCGGCGAACTAGAGAATTCGTCACTTCAACGCCGCATTTATCACACACAATTCCTTTATAGCGAATCTTTTTGTACTTACCGCAATAACATTCCCAATCTTTGGTAGGTCCAAAAATTTCTTCTGCAAACAGCCCGCCTTTCTCAGGTTTTTGAGTTCGGTAGTTGATGGTTTCCGGTTTATAGACCTCGCCGTAAGACCATGTACGAATAGTCTCCGGAGACGCGATTCGAAGTCGAAGCGCATCGAAGTTCATTGTATGCAATACATCACGTGCCATATAGAAGTAATTATATTTTAGAAGTTGATTATAATGGGATACGAAATACGAAAGGTACGAAATTACGAACATACGATTAGTTTCGTAATTTCGTAAAGTTCGTATTTCGTATCCCATTAGTTTCGTAATTTCGTACCTTTCGTATTTCGTATCCCATTAGTTTCGTAATTTCGTAAAGTTCGTATTTCGTATCCCCAAATTTTATTCTTCACTCTGTTTAGCACTGCGCACTACTTCTGCTTTGTCTCCATAGTAACTGGATTTGATATCCATATCTCGAGATTTGAGTTCTGCTGCCGGCATGTATTCCCCATCCCCCATATCTTTGAGAAGTTCTACGTCAAGACCAAGACCTTTCATTTCACGCATCAACACGTTGAAAGATTCAGGCAAGTTAATCTTTGTAATTGGTTCACCTTTGATAATCGCTTCATATGCTTTTGCACGCCCCGGAACATCATCGGATTTAATAGTCAAAATTTCCTGCAAGGTATGCGCCGCACCATATGCTTGCAGTGCCCAGACTTCCATTTCTCCAAAACGCTGTCCGCCAAATTGCGCCTTACCACCAAGAGGTTGCTGGGTAATGAGACTGTATGGACCGATAGATCGTTGATGAATTTTATCCTCAACCATGTGATTGAGTTTGAGCATATAACTATAGCCGACTGTTGTTTTGTTGTCATATGGTTCACCCGTACGCCCATCAAAAAGCTGCAATTTTCCATCTGTTTCAAAACCTGCTTTTTTGAGTTCACGTTCAATGATTTCTTCATTGATTCCATTTAATACCGGAGTCGCAACTTTGTATCCAAGCGCATTTGCCGCAAGGCCAAGATGAGTCTCGAGAATCTGACCCAAGTTCATACGAGACACAACTCCAAGTGGAGACAAAATAATGTCGACTGGAGTTCCATCTTCCAAAAATGGCATATCTGCAGAAGGGACCACACGAGAAATCACCCCTTTGTTTCCATGTCGTCCTGCCATCTTGTCTCCGACTTGAATTTTACGCATGTCGGCAACAGTCACTTGAACTTGTTTTTTCACACCCGGCTGCAATTTGTCTCCTTCTTCTGCGGAGAATACTTTGACATCAATAACTTTTCCTTGTTCCCCATGCTCAAGATAGAGTGAAGAGTCTCGAACATCTCGAGCTTTTTCACCAAAAATAGCGCGAAGCAATCGCTCTTCCGGACTAAGCTCAGTCTCACCTTTTGGCGTAATTTTACCAACCAAAATATCCCCGGAATGGACTTCAGCTCCGATGCGAACCACCCCTTCAGCATCCAAATTATGAAATTTTTCTTCACCCACATTTGGAATATCGGAAGTAACGATCTCTTCTCCGAGCTTTGTTTCACGAACATCAGTACTATAATCTTCAATATGTACTGAGGTATACCGATCATTTCGAACAAGTCGATCTGAAATAATAATCGCGTCTTCATAATTGTAGCCATCCCATACCATGTAGGCTACGAGGACATTTTGACCAAGCGCAAGTTCGCCATCTTTAATGCTTGGCCCGTCCGTCATGCCTTGTCCTTTTTTGAGTTTTTGTCCAAGCGATACCGTTGGCCGCTGGTTGATACTGCTTGATGCATTAGACCTGACATATTTTGACAATAAATACGTATATACTTTTCCTTTTTTATCAGTAAATTCAATTTTCCCTCCATCGACATAGCTCACTTCACCATCACTCGGAGCTTTAATTACATAACCGCTATTTTCAGCCGCAGCTTTTTCAGCGCCGGTTCCAACCAGTGGAGGTTCGGGATTGATACAGGGGACAGACTGGCGTTGCATATTTGTTCCCATAAGCGCACGAGTCGCGTCATCATGTTCCAAAAATGGAATCATGCTCGTCGCAAGAGACAATACTTGGTTTGATGCAATATCAATATATTCAATTGTACGAGAATCAGTAACCTGCGCTTCTCCATGCACGCGGGCAGGAATACGTTCTTTCGTGAAGTATCCGTGCTCATCCATTGGCGTAGTCGCGCTTGCAGTGATAGATCGTTCTTCTTCAAATGAATTGAGATATACAATTTCACTCGTAACGCGAGGCTGTACCTTGACTTGGACAAGCTTCTTTTCTGCTTCAAGTTTTTTTGCAATTGCCTCAGTAATTTTTTCCCCTTCTTTTACAATACCTGTTACTTCTTCTCGCACAATTTCTCCACGAGTAAAACGCACTTCATTTGGAACGACATGCACTACTTTTCGGTATGGAGTTTCAAGAAAACCAAACTTATTAATTTTCGAAAAAGTGGACAAATGTCCGACAAGACCGATGTTTGGTCCTTCAGGAGTTGCAATTGGACAAATACGTCCATAGTGAGTTCGATGCACATCACGAACTTCAAAACCTGCGCGGTCTCGAGACAAACCACCCGGACCCATAGCATTAATACGCCGCTTATGTTCAAGCTCTGCAAGCGGATTCACTTGATCCATGAACTGTGAAAGCTGTGAACTCATAAAAAATTCTCGAATCACCGAAATGACTGGACGCGCGTTAATGAGTTTGTTTGGCACAATAGAATCAATTTCCATAGTACTCATGCGATCTTTGATGATACGCTCCATACGCGCAAGACCGATACGGAAACGATTTTGCACGAGTTCACCCACGCCGCGAACACGACGATTTCCCAAATGATCGATATCATCTGGTTCTTCTTGAGTTACATTGAGTCTGATAATCTCTTTTAATACCATTACCAATTTTTCAGGAGATAAGACTCGCTGCTCTTTATTATCATACTCAAGGTCAGTAAGATTCAAGTTGAACTTGGTATTAAATTTATAGACACCAACTTTACCCAAATCATATCTATCAAAATTGAAAAACATTGCATGAATCAGACTCTTTGCATTTTCTGCAGTTGCAAGATCCCCAGGTCGGATACGTCGATACACTTCAATCAAACCTTCTTCAACTGAAGATGCCGCATCTTTTTTGAGTGTCGCATCGATAAAATCAATGTTTGGATGGGTATTTACATCAGTAAACAAATTTTTAATTTCTTCCTCACTTGTAATTCCAAAAGCGCGCAGAAGTGACGTCGCGGCGACTTTACGTTTTCGATCTACTTTAATCCACAACACATTGTTCTGATCTGTCTCAATTTCAATCCAGGCACCGCGATTTGGAATAATTTTTGCGCCGTAAAATCGTCGTCCGCGCAAAACTTCTGCAGTAAAAAATGCACCTGCGCTTCGGATAAGCTGAGACACGACGACACGTTCAATTCCATTTACGACAAAAGTTCCGCGCTCGGTCATGAGGGGTACATCTCCCAAATAAATTTCTTGTGTGTTAGACTTACCACTGCGTTTGTTTGCAAGTTTTACATTCACACGAAGCGGTGCCTCAAAGGTAGTATTCTTGTTTCGACAGGTCACCTCATCAAACTTCGGCTCATCAAGATAATAATCTTCAAAAGATAATTCCAGGTCGCGTCCGGTAAAATCTTTGATCGGAGATAACTCATCAAACAATTCTCGCAAACCCTCGTCAAAAAACCATCGGTATGAAGATTTTTGTACCTCGATCAAATCCGGAGTCTCAATTGCGTCTCGAAGCGTGGTAAAATATTGTCGCTCATTAGTCTTGAGCGGTTGACGTTTGTAGACTGGGGGCATAGGAATATATTAATTCCGAAACGAAGTGAGGAATCTTTCGAAGAAATGG
>JACPGR010000066.1 GCA_016182415.1 Candidatus Magasanikiibacteriota bacterium | reverse complement strand
TCGCGGGTTCGAATTCTTTAAAAAACAATTTTGTAGTTAATATGTTATGACCCTGTAGCTCAGTTGGTAGATCCGTTGGCTAACGGACTTTTAAGCTGATGGTCGCGGGTTCGAATTCTTTAAAAAACAATTTTGTAGTTACTTTGAATTACGAAACTCCTCAAAAACTTCATAATGCGGTATACTGGTAGTATTGTATACACCCAATAACACCACACTATGAAACTTTCGATGAGTATATATTCTGGACTACGAAAGGTGGTTGAACGGTTTTCTACAGTATTACAATTGCATAAGTTAGAAAAATCAACAGGTCGAAAATTGGCACTGAGTATTATCGATACACTCACCCTGGGACTCTACAAACAACGACTCGGCATGGAGACAAAAAAGGCACTCTATGAATTATGTGATCTGCCGTGCTCCTATAAAACTATGGTCGTGAATATGAATCGGTTTATGTGGGTCGCAGGAATTATACTTGCGCTCGTATTGAAACTGAATCGAGATATGCAACATCCGATTAAACATGTCGATAGTACTTCACTTGAAGTGTGTAAATTCAAAAATGCCAACGCACATAAAACCATGAAAGAATTTGCCGCATTTTCAAAGAACAAACACGGAACCTATTTTGGGCTAAAATTACACTTAATTTCAGACTTCGAACGCAAGATGCTGGCACTGAAATTTACTCCGGCAACAGTTGACGATCGAGCGCCGGTCATGGAGATGAGTGTGGATATTGACGGATTACTCATTGGGGATGCCGGCTATGTATCACAGAAATTGGAGCATGAATTCTATGAAGAACACCGACGTATCTTTATGAGTAAACCACGTTCAAACATGAAGAAACTTGCCACAGAAATGGAACTCAAACTCTATGATACCCGTGCACTCATTGAACTTAATTTCAGAAATCTTAAATTATTCTACAGACTCGTCACGAGTCTACCTCGTTCAGTAACTGGATATTTCGCCAATTATATCTACAGTATACTGGCCTATGCAATAAGCTAATACTATGTTGGAAAGAACAGTTCATACCATCTCATCACCGTGTTTCACTCAATCACGGGTCTGTTTGTAATTGAGTGAAATATGGTGATGAGTTTTACACTAATTTAGTTTCGTAATTCAAAGTAGTTACTATTATTTCAAATCTCGACATCCGAATTTCAAAAAACTGGTTTCTCCAGAGCAAAAGCACCGGTGGCTTCTGCTCTGGATAGGAAAACTAAATCTCAATAAAACCTTTGACGCCTGTTGCTGTTCCTAAATTATTAAGAACAAATTTAGCGATAGCCCATGCACTGAGGATAATTGCAAGACCGATAATACCAGAGAAGATCCACTTTCGTGCTTCTCCAACCTGTTCATCATTCCCACCTGCAGTCATCCATTTGAATCCACCAATAAGGATGATGACAACAGACACGATACCAAGTAACCCAAGGGCTACATTGATAATTTGTGTAGCTGTAGCGACAAGATCTGAAGTTCCAAGTTTTGTTTCAGCTGTAATATTGTCAGTACCAAATATGTCTAATTCACCTTTAACGCAATTTTTTGTGGCATCACAATATTCACCTTTAACAGTACAATCGGAATCTTTGGTACATGCTGCAAATGCATTTTGAGGCAATAAACCAACCGCCACGAGAGCAAACGCAATCGCAAAAACTGCTTTGTATTTTGCTAATTTATAGAGTCTATACATGTATATCACCTCCCTTCGTGTTTAAGTTTCTAAACATACTTGTTATGGATTAAATGTTTCTTCTTTTTAGATTATGCGAGAGATATGGTGGAGATATGGTGGAGATACCTTGAGATATATTGAGATACTTATATATCTCCTTATCTCAACCTTATCTCAACCTTATCTCAACCTTATCTCAACCTTATCTCTATATTATCTCAATTTTTTTCGTATTTCCCCTCCGCAACTCTACCGCATTTTTGGAAGAAACAACACTCCGTCCAATCTTTTTCTCAATATCTTTTCGCGCGACACCCGCTGTCTGCCCGCCTTGATGAGCCACTTGTTGTGGTGGCGATTTCCTCCCCTATCAGGGGAGGCGAGGAGGGGTCTTTGGCAAACCAAAATTTTGATTCACCAGAGACCTCTCCTCTCGATCCCACGATTCGGCTAAACTCACCGAAGTCTGGTAAAAGAGAAAACTTTACATATTTCATTTATTTTTTAAATCTTCCACAGTCTCCCAAATATTATCCACCACCCAATTCAAACGATATGTAATATCCGAATTTTGATATCGAATCACCGTATAACCAAGCTTTCGTAATTCACGATCTTTGTGTGCATCTTTTTTCATTTGCTCTTCTAGATTATGAAACCACCCATCCAATTCAATCACTAGTTTATGTGTATGACAATAAAAATCAACAATAAAATATAATATATTAAATTGTCTTCTAAATTTCACTCCAAGTTGTTCTCCTTTTATTCTTTGCCATAATTTTATTTCTGAATCTGTTGAGTGATTTCGCAAATCTTTTCTACGTTGAGTGTAAGATGATCGATTGGTGTAACGACCATAATTTTCAGGCATAAAGATACATATTACATAACACACTCTTACTAAAGACCCCTCCTCGCCTCCCCTGATAGGGGAGGAAACTCACGTCGTCTCTCTTGTACGGGGATAAAAACATATACATCCGCATCGCCCTATCAATCGTAAGTTCAGGATCAACCGTTTCCTCCAATCGTTCATACCCAACTTGTGCAAGCCATAACTTAATTGGCTCGGCTTTAGGGGAAGGAATGGATTGAATAAGACGCAGCAAAGTCTCCGTATCAGCCACATCTGTCAGGTATTTTTTGCCATCCGAAGACTCCAATTTCAGTTGTCCCACTTTTTGGGACAACTCACTTCCCTCCTCTTCCAACTTCGTCTTTAATGCATTCCAATATTTCCTTGGCCTTGGACTTTCAGTCAAAACTTCAATAATATCCACAACCGAAAAATACCACAACTCTTTTTCTTCGTCCCAAGAACGACGAATTTGTTTTTCATGGAAAAGTATGATTGTATCTGATTTTGACATACATGTGTTAATCTCAATCTTGAATCTTATTTCTTCAATTTTCCCCGTCTTTTGGGAGATTTTTCACTACGTAAATTCATCAACTTCTTCACCTCACGATCAAAATCCGATTCAAACATCTTATCTTGAACAACACGATATTTTTCAAATTCACTTTCTGCAAAAGCGCGTGCAATTTCAGCACTAACCATACCGGGATCTTCCAAAACCTCTTTTTCATTAAACTGCAGAAACGCATTCAGCTTATCCGCCCAGTCTTGCATCGTCATCGGGATGTTTCGTTCTGCCTGCGTCTCAGCATAATCCAAATACATGGTTACAAATCGATCCAATAATTTTATTTCTTTTTTACTCAAATAATTTTTTGCAATAGAAACATCCGGTTTGATTATCTTTCCTCTTGGTGCATTTTTCCAAGTAGACAAACCCATGTGCTTTTTTTTACTGTTCGCACGTTTTAATACCAATTCCGCAGCTGTGTGGCCATGTATCGCAAAATGTAACTTATTTTGAACAGATGCAAAAAAATCTTTAGTTGTCGAGCTGTTTACATTATAATCAAGCGCGGTTGCATAGATATCGGTTATTTTTTGATAAAATCTTCGTTCACTCGCACGTATCTCTCTAATTTCAACAAGTAAATTTTCATAATATTCTTCACTCAAAAATACTCCATTTTTTAAGCGCTCTTTATCTAATACATATCCACGAATCGCAAAATTCTTCAAAACTTCTCCCGCCCATCTTCTAAAATTAATTGCTTTTTTTGAATTTATTCTAAAACCAACTGCGATAATTCCTTCTAAATTATAATAGTCGACTTCTCTTTTTACCTCTCTACGACCTTCTTTTTGAACTATTAGGAATTTCCTAATAGTTGAAATTTGGCTCAATTCATTACTTTCAAAAATATGTCTGAGATGCTCATTGATAGTCGGAATTTCTACTCCAAACAACTTGGCAATCAGCTTCTGCGTCAACCACACATTCTCATCCTCGACTCGCACCTCGATACCACCCTCACCCGCCTGAGATGTAAAGATCAAAAATTCTGCAGTAGAATTACGAATACTAAGTTTTTTAGTGGTCTGTTTCATAATCTACACAAATATCTAAAGATATGCTGAGATATAATTGAGATACTTATATTTCTCCTTATCTCAACCTTATCTCTATATTATCTCAATTTTTTTCGTATTTCCCCTCCGCAACTCTACCGCATTTTTGGAAGAAACAACACTCCGTCCAATCTTTTTCTCAATATCTTTTCGCGCGACACCTGCTACTTGCTGATTCATCTTGTTATGCGACGCAACTCACCCCTCGCCATGTGAACGCAACTCACCCCCGCCCTCTCTTCCGAAGAGAGGGGGAAACGACGTGTGTCTCCTTTCTCTTCGGAAGAGAAAGGCGGGGATAGAGTTGCGTTCACAGAGAGCGAGGATGAATTGCGTCGCACTATTTATCCAATTTTTGCTATACCCTTTTTTGAGATATGTCAACATTGCACGGTCTATAGCAATTTCCGGATCTACGGTTTCTTCTAGTCGCTCATATCCAACTTGTGCAAGCCAAAGCTTGAAGGGTTCAGCTTTGGGTGAGGGAATTGATTGAATTAGACGCAACATAGTCTCTGTGTCTGCAATATCAGTAAGTCGCATTTTCCCATCAATAGCTCTCATTTTCAACCCGTTACATTTTGTAACGGTTTCACTTGAACCTTCATCGATTAATCTTTTTTTTAAAACACGCCAATAAACCTGTGGATTATCGCTATCTGTCAATAACGCAATTACATCTACCACGGAAAAATACCATTTCTCCTCCCTATCATCCCAGTGTCTACGAATTTCTTGTTCTTGAAATACAGCAATTTTATTTTTTGACATATGTACTTTCTTTTATATTAGGTGTACGATTTTATCGTACACCTTATCAATCTTCTAATCTTCAATCTTATCACTACGTCGCCCCTATCGCATTTAAGACTAGCGTAATTATAGCATAACTGCTGAAAACTACAATGATTCCAATCACTGCCCAGATCATTGCTTGTGTTCCTTTCTTCACATGCTCCGGATTTCCTGCCGCCGTAAGCCACATGAATCCACCATAGACAAACACAAGAAGTGCGAGCGAACCCATGATTCCCGTAACCACTTTTATTGCCCGGCCAAACGCGACGGGAATATTGTCTGTGTTGATCGGATTTTCAAGACAGATGCGGTCGGGGGGGCATGGTTTGGGAGCAGCCGCCGCTTCGTCGGCTTTTTTTTGAGAGGCAGCGTCAGCATTGAAAACACAATTTTCTACATAAACCAAACATTGTGCTTCCGTCATAAGTTCAGCAGGTGGTAATGGCGTCCCTTCTATAAATGGTATTTTAAATTGACAATTGCAATATCCAAGTACTTCTTCTCCATACACCACAAATGGAGATATTAAAAAAATAAAAAGGATATTTGCGAGGAAGCTATAAATAATGATTTTTTTGATGTGGGTCATATTTTATATGGAAATAATTTATATAATTCGTCTCATAATTTTAGTCTTTTGATAATTTCTGCTTCACTTGGCAAATATTTTGCGATATTTTCCGGAAGATTTTTATATTGATTAAATGTCGCCACACCCATTGGTTGTCTGGTTTCAGCAAGCATATATTCCACAATCGTCCGATTCTTTTTTCGACACACAATGATACCAATACTTGGATTATGATCTTTCTGTCTTACTTGTTTATTTATGAGCATCAAATACATTTGTAATTGACCAATATCTTTTGGATCAAACTCTCTAGCTTTAAGTTCAAATACCACATAACAATTGAGTTTGAAATTGAAAAACAGTAAATCTATAAAATATTCTTTGTCATCATATTCCAATCGATATTGCCTGCCTACAAACGCAAAGCTTCCGCCCATATCTTGAAGAAATTGTACAATATTTTCGATAATACCATTTTCCAGCTCTTTTTCTGATATTGGCTGATCCGGATTAATAAGTTCGATATTATAATCATCTACAAATTCCCACGCAACTCTCGCTTGCAGATCTTGTTCCACAGTTTTTTCAAAATTATTTTGTGCCAATAAACCATTTTGATAATAATTTTGTTGTACCTTTTCGATAAGATCAAGCTTAGACCAGCCTTTTTCTTTCGTTTGTGTGATATAAAATTCTCGTTCCAAATCGTCTTTGCATTTTTCAATAATGATACAATTTTGCACCCATCCAATTTCTCGCACCATTGGTGCGAGTTTTTCATTGTAACTATACACTTCATAAAATGTCTTCATTCTCCAGATATTTGAAGATGAAAAGCCTCTAATACCGGGAAATTCCGCCTGTAAATCCTTGGATAATTGCTCGACAATAGATTTTCCCCATTTTTCCTGCACTACTTTTTCACTAACCATTTTACCGATACTCCAATACAAGATCACGGTTTCTTTACTAACTGTTTTGAGCATCTGGTATCTGGCGGTTTGTATTTTATGTAACTACTCAACCCCTCAAATTACTTGGCTAATATAAGCAAAATTTAAGTATTCAATGGCTTCGTATAAAACAATATAATCTGCTTAAATAAGCCAAAATACTTGTCAAGGGTGGTGAGTAGTTACTTTTGTAATATATCTATAATATCCTCTTCACTCGGCAGATATGACGCAATATCACTCGACAATTCCGAACGTTTATATTCCGCAACTCCCCATGGAATTTGTGCCACAGCTTGTGGCACCTTGACAATAACACAAAACATGCTATACTAGCTATATGAAAAGACTTTCGGCCGTGGTTTATACACCACACGTAGCGGAAAGTTCTTTTTTATTTTAATGAAAAATAGGTCCATCAACAGGAAATACCGAAATCAAAAATTTTTGTTTTTTCTTCAAAAGCGCGCATGCAAAATTCGTTCCTTGATTGACTCAATAAATTCTTGATATTCTGTGGAAACAATAATTTTCTCCATATACTCGGATTATATATGATTGCCCAACTGTCCGTTTTTTTCGGACACTTCACGATATCATACAAATATTTTGTTAAAATATTTTGCTATTGACACAAATATAAAAAAATGTTATATTACCCGTAATAAAAGGCTTTCGGCCGTAGTTTCCTAGGAATACTACAATTTAGCGGAAGGTCTTTTTATTTTTTCGGAAATGCTGACATAAGCCACTTTTCTCCTCCCTTTTTCTCTTCTTTGACTTGTACAATGAACAACTCACCATCACGAGTAACACCAGTAAATCTGTGCAATATCTGATTCTTTTTATTTGGATTTTCTATAGACACTGGATCTATATTTGAATTTTGCAATAATTCAATCGCTGCGGGGAAAAATTTCATTCGTCTGAACTTTGGCAAATTTTTAGAATGAAAAATATAATTTAACTAAGATAAGCGAAATCATGTTTTTATTTTCAGGTTTCACTGAGCTAAAAATCATCTAAATTAAGCGAAATCATAAAAATTTTGTAATTACTTCAGCTCTGGTGAAACACCCCCCTGCCCCCCTCAAGGGGGGATTACGACGATCTTGCTTAGCAGGATTCCCCCCTTGAGGGGGGCAGGGGGGTGTTTCACGCGGGCAAAATTGATACCATACAATGTATACTGTACCTGAGTAGTTATAAATTTGCCAAAGTTCAG
>JACPGR010000065.1 GCA_016182415.1 Candidatus Magasanikiibacteriota bacterium | reverse complement strand
TTTCGGGATTAGTCTCTTAATGGGAAGTTTCCTCTTGGTCGCAATTCCAGTCCAGGGGGCGGAGTTGTCGACTTTGGGGGCGTCGACGTTTTTGGGGGGAACTGGAAAAAACCTTATTACCTCAATGACTTTTGATGCTTCTGGTAATGTGGTAGTTGCTGGACACACTGATGGCAATTTTCCATCAACAGCGGGTGCGTATGATGTCACGTATAATGGACCCAACCCTACATATGGTTATAGTGATGGATTTGTGGCAAAACTTTCTCCTGATTTGTCAAAATTATTGTCAGCCACTTATTTAGGTGGTTCCCAGGGTGAAGTTATCAATGCCATGGCTATTGACACTACAGGAAATGTAATAGTCGTTGGGAGCACATTTAGCAAAAATTTTCCTGTATCAGCTACCGCATTTGATACATCGCTTAATGGGTATGAAGATGGTTTTGTATCGATTTTATCTGCGGATTTGAAGCAACTCATTGCCTCAACATACGTAGGAGGAGATGAATTTGATGCAGTGCAAAGCATCACACGTGATAGTTTAAATAATATTTTTATCGCTGGCCGTGCCGAATCTAATTTTCCAGTTACCGTGGCCGCATATGATACATCTTACAATGGCGATACTGATGGTTTTATTGCGAAATTATCTTCAACACTTACCAATCCGCCGGCAGTGGCAACGTATGTTGGTGGAAATTATTATGATATCATCAACCAGATTGTATTTAGCCAAGACGGGCAGCTCTATGCTGTTGGTAATACCATGAGTAACAATTTTCCAACGACAGCGAACGCCTTTGATAAAAATTATAATGGCAATGAGGATGGGTTTGTTTTAAAGATACATGTAAATTTATCAGGCCCCCTTCTTGGAGGAACATATTTGGGTGGGGAAGGTAATGATAGAATCAGAACAATATTAGCTGCATCCGACGGCGCAGTGTTTGTAGGTGGCGACTCATCAATGACTGGGGTTAGTACCTTTCCGACAACACCTGGATCGTATGATCAAATCCATAAGATTGACGGTCCAGCGTATAAAGGCTTTATCACTAAATTTAATTCTACGCTTTCAGGTTCTCTGTTGGCCTCTACATATTTAGGAGGATCAAGCGGAAACCATGAAATAACTACTCTAGTGCAAGGACCGCTGGGGACGATATATGTGGCAGGAAAAGCAGGAGCAGGTTTTCCTGTAACATCTGGCTCGTATGATACTTCATTCAATGGAGATGAAGAAACTTTTATTGCACAAATGAAAACAACTCTCACCGAAGCGCCAATAGCCGCCACATATTTAGGTGGGTCATTAAGTGAAGGAATTACAACCATTGCGTCTGATTCCAGTGGAAAGCTATATGTTGCCGGTAGTACACAGAGTTATAATTTTCCAATTACCCAAAATGCCTATGATAAGATTTTAAACCCTGACTCAGATGCCTTTGTGGCTTATTTTTCGACAGATTTTAAGGTTCTTCCGCTCAGTAATCCTCCTGAAGTTAAAAAGGGATCTAATCTTCAGGTTATAGCATCTGGAATTTTACCAGACAGCTTTATCTCTTCCTTTTTAAATCTTCAAACAAATACTACTGTAACTCTATCTCCGCTTACTATCGCTGAAAAGAATGGGTATACCCTTATTTTATATGATACAAATACGTTACTCGCTGGATCGTATAAATTAAAAATAGAAGATCAGGTAAATAATGAAGTCCTGGCTGAAAGTGATGTAATTCAGGTAGTTCCAGAAAATATTGTATACAAATTAAACGTTCCGAAGACTGCAGTTGGTGGTGATGATGTTGTCATTAAAGTATATCCCGGTTTGTATGCGTATGATAAGTTGATCTCAGGAGAGTATGCTCTCGTCTGGAAAAATAATTTGGGAAACAGTATTGCTCTGACTCCAAAAGTTTGGCCCACAAAAGGTTTTACTCTCTTATTGCCTTTTACCTATAATACTGCCGGGCTAGCGGCTGGCACCTACACCATTGAATTAAAAGAAAACACAAAATTGGGGAATATATTTACTTCTGCAACTCTTACGATTACCAAAGAAATTTCTAAGAGTCGTATTCTCCCTGCCTATAATCCTAAAACATATCAACGGTATCAGCAATCTTTAAAAAATACTCCGGGTGGGGTGAGATAATTGATCATAACTTCCATTACCATAAAAACGTCA
Source organism: Candidatus Magasanikiibacteriota bacterium (assembly GCA_016182415.1). Lineage (GTDB taxonomy): Bacteria > Patescibacteriota > Patescibacteriia > Magasanikbacterales > UBA922 > JACPGR01. The sequence goes on along the minus strand of JACPGR010000065.1, from coordinate 2,632 downwards.
ACCATGACGTTTTTATTGTTAAGGATAACTTCATATGGTATAATGCATCTATTCTCAGCTATCATTTAGTATGTCTTTTTTAGGATATAAACTCAAAAAAATGAACATCAAGACCGTCCACCGAAGAGCTTGTTTTATTTTTTGTATTTTGGCTCTCACATTCACATTTTTTTTCTTGATGAAAGAAATTAACAAAGAGGAAGCTATTCTTGTAGAGAAAAATTACCCATTTTTTTTAGAAGATAAGGCTGTGATTGAGGAGAAAATAACAAACACAAATTTTTCACCTTTCTTTATCAAGAATGAAGGTCAGGCGCCACAGGAAGTTATTTATTATTTTCAAGGGAAAGATCATTCTATCTACTTTACCAAGAAAGGAATTTTGTTTCAAAACATATATTCCGTTGACTCTGCTGAAGAAAACCCATCCTCTGTTGCTTCATCCACAAATTTGATACGAGAAGTAACCTATATGATGCGATTTTCAAACTACAATGAACAGCTCAAAATTTTTGGTACTGAACCTCGAGATACCCAAATTAACTTTTTTAAAGGGGATCAACAAAATCAAAATATCCCCACGTTTGGAAAAATTACATATCGTGATCTGTATCCTGCCATTGATTTGGAATTCTACTTTCACGATGGTGCAATAAAATATGATATTATTATAAATCCGGGAGGTGACCCTTCAACTATTGCATTTCAATTTGACGGTTTGAAAAGTATAAGATTGGATGACAATGAAAATTTGATCCTTAGCACTCCTGTCCAACAATTTGTACATGATGCTCCCAAAACATTCCAGAATTTAGCAGAAGGAAACATACACGTTGGCTCAAAATATGCGCTCGATCAAGAAAACAAAATGGTAACATTTGTTCTTTCATCATATGACAAAAATTTTCCGCTTATTGTCGATCCGGTATTATCCACTCTTTCAGCTGCTACTTTTTTTGGTGCGGCAGGAACCTCTATCAGGGGAATTGATTTGGACTCCTCTCAAAATATATATGTGGCTGGCGATACATCAAATTTAAGTTTTCCAACTACGACTGGAGCCTATGATATTACCCATACTGGATCAACCGATGGTTTCATTACCAAAATGTCATCCAATCTCGAGACAGTGTTAGCCTCAACATTTTTGAGTGGAAGTGGAGATGCAGAAGTGCGTATTCGTGATATTGCATTAGACGCGAGCGACAATGTATTTGTAGTAGGTGACACCGGGAGCGTTAATTTTCCAACGACAACGGGAGCATACGATGGAAGTAAAAATGGCGGGGTTGAATCTTCTGATATATTTATTTCAAAATTTTCTTCAAATCTAGCTTCTGTATCTGCTTCGACATATTTAGGAGGATCAGATAGTGAGACTGCAAAAGGTTTTTCAATTGATAACGATGGAAATATATACATATTTGGGTCAACAGGCGATAATTTTCCTATTACTGCTGGAGTATATGATGAAACACCTAATGATCTGATCGATTTTTTTATTGCAAAAATGTCAGGCAATTTAGAGCAACTGCTTGCCTCAACATTCTTTGATATTGGCAATTTTTTTGATGATGCAAATGGTATACAGCTTGATAGCAATGGAAATGTATTTGTTTTTGGCGCCACCAGTGATGCGGCATTCACTACTACTGTTGGCGCCTATGATACCAGCTACAATGGAGGAAATGATGGATACATTGCAAAACTTTCTTCCAATCTTCAGTCTCTTCTTGCTTCCACCTATATCGGTGGCACTGGGGATGATTATATTATTTCCATAACATTTGATTCCAGTAATAATCTATATGCCATTGGTGATGGGGATAGTTCTAATTTTCCTACTACCGCTGGTGTCTATGACACTGCCAGCAATGGATCAGCAGACATATATGTTTCTAAATTTTCTAATAATTTGCAATCTCTGAGCGCGTCTACTTTTTTTGGGACTGCAGGAGGAGACTCTGCTTCGGGGATCAGTTTGGATTCGAGTGGAAATGTATATATCTTTGGTGATACGACCAGTTCTAATTTCCCAACTACTACTGGCGTGTATGATAGCAGTTTTAATGGCATACAGGATGTGATAATTAGTAAATTTGATGCAAATTTGGTTTCTTTGTTGGGTTCTACCTATGTAGGTGGGTCAGATATTGACTCAGTAATTTCAGATATATTATTTACTGGTGATAACACATTTTTTTTAGCAGGGTCATCGCTTAGTTCAAATTTTCCAACTACTATCGGAGCGTATGACAACACCTATGGAGGATCAGGATTTAGTTCTGATGGGATGATTATACAGTTGGCGAGTGTAAACACCGCCCCCACCCTCACCACCCCCACCCCCTCCCAAACCACTTCTTCCACCGTTACGGTAACGACCACTATCTCAGACGATGACGGCGACATCACGTCGCTCACTGTTGAACACTCAACCAACGGTGTTACGTGGGCGAGTTCCACGATTACTGACGTAGTCGAAGATTATGGAGCCACGGTATTTGGAGTCGGAAGTATTAGTGGTATTGATACAGATAGTGCAAGTACTGACCCAGATTACACAGTAAATTTAACGATTATCTGGAACATCGAAACCGACTTACCCAACACCTCTACCTCTACGGTCTAT
>JACPGR010000064.1 GCA_016182415.1 Candidatus Magasanikiibacteriota bacterium | reverse complement strand
CAGAGGATTTAGAAACTTTAATAACTACAGAACAACAATTTTATTCTTTTGTGGAAAGTTAGAGCTTTACCCACAATAATTTACGAAGAACCAAACAATATAATCTGCTTAAATAAGCCAAAATACTTGTCAAGGGTGGTGAGTAGTTACAAATCGTTTTCAAAAATTTCCCAACAAAAGCGTCCATAATGTACGGTTTTGCTGCAAAATTATGTGTTAAGAATAACAGCAAGGTTAAGATAAATTTTATTCAATTTATTCTTAATTCCACGCCGAATCTAAGTTGAACATACACAAAATTTCAGTGTAATCTTTAATAATCTGCGAAAACTTGTCCTGAAAGTAATGAAGGATCAGTGTCTAATCTGTGTAATCAGTGTTATGTATACCAAATCCAGTTACAACATATACGATACGACGCATCAAGCATGGACTGCGATGTATGGCGCAATGCAAAAAGCACAACACTCCATATATTGGGAAGTGTATATTTTTGTAGAAGATGATGCGGGGAATAAATTTTTGAATTTGCTCAAACAAAAAGCTGAGGAAGGTGTCGATGTAAAGTTGATTGTGGATTACTGGGGAAGTTTTTGGTTGTCTCGAAAAAAGATTGATGAACTCAAAAAATCCGGGATAGATATATTATTTTTTTCAAATAAAAATAATATTATTCGAGGATTGCGCAAATGGTTTATGATGCGCAATCATCGTAAAATTCTGATTATTGATGAAAACATTGGATTTATCGGTGGAGTAAATGTGGACAAAAAAATGGAAGATTGGAACGATATTCATATGATGCTTAAAGGTAAAGTAGTACACTCGTTGCTTAGATCGTTTGCAAAAGCATATATGTTTTCTGGAGGCAACAAATCAAACGTATGTCATTTACTCAAATATACATATCGTGTCGAACATAGCAGTATCAAATTTGTATATGAAAAATCGGGATTGACGCGTTCGAATACACGTCAGAGATATGTTGAGGCGTTATACAAAGCTCGAGAACGTGTCATACTTTTTTCACCTTATTATTTTCCAGACAAAAAATTACTCAAAGCTATGTGGGCAGCGCGTAAACGAGGGGTAAAAATTGACTTACTTATTCCGTTTCGAAGTGATTTGGTCATTGCAAAATATGTAGCATACGCGTGGTTTGCACTTATGCATCAAAAAGGCGTAAAAATTCATATGTTCAAAAAAATGATGCACGGAAAAGGAATTGTCGTTGATGATAATTATGCGATGGTAGGTAGTAGTAATCTTGATTACACGAGCTTTTATCATAGCGAAGAAGCAAATGTTCAAATTAGTGATGCGGTGATGGTCAAAAAACTTAAGCGTGTTCTCGATAGATGGATTTTGAGTTCCAGAAAGTTTGATGAATTGAGGTGGAAAAAACGTGGATGGGTACACAAAAGTAAGGAGTGGCTTGCGACTGGACTCTATAAATTTTGGTTTGGGATAAAGTAGTTATAAGTAGTGTAACTCAGGACTTTAGTCCTGACGACAATTTCTAAATCAGCTTTAGCCGAAGTAGTCAATCCCGACTTAGTCGGGATGAGTTACATATATGACATACGGATATGACGACACAAACACAACAACCCCTCGCCGATAGAATGCGCCCTCGAAATTTCGAGGAATATGTGGGTCAAGAAGAAATTGTCGGTAAGGGAAAATTACTGCGAAAGTTGGTAGAACACGACGAGCTCTCGTCGTTTATTTTTTGGGGTCCGCCGGGAGTAGGGAAGACAACACTTGCGCAGATTATTGCACATCACAGTAATGCGCATTTTGTGATTCTTTCAGCAGTAGAATCAGGAAAAAAAGAATTGACCAAATTAGTAAAAGAAGCAAAAGATAGACTTCATGGCTTAGAACAGCAAAAGACGATTATTTTTATTGATGAAATTCATCGGTGGAATAAGGCTCAGCAAGATGCCTTACTTCCACATGTAGAAAAAGGTGATATCATTTTGATCGGTGCGACAACGGAAAACCCATCGTTTGAAATTATTGGGCCTCTATTATCACGCTCCCGAGTTTTTATTTTGAAACATTTGAGTGAGGATGATTTGGTGAAGATTATCGATCAAGCTCTTGGTGATACAGAGCGAGGACTGGGAAAATACCAAATTGAAATTAAGATTGAGACTAAGCAGTTACTTGCGCAGTTGAGTGGGGGAGATGCTCGGACTGCGTTAAATGGTTTAGAACTCGCTGTTGGCTCTAAGAAACCTCACCCTGTCCCTCTCCTTCGTAAGGAGAGGGGACGTACTAAAAAAGTTATAGAAATTAGATCCTCAGATATCAAAGAAGCTTTACAGCGAACACATTTGGTATTCGATAAAAAAGGCGAGGAATTTTATACTATTATTTCAGCCTTGCACAAATCCATGCGTGGGTCAGATGCCAATGCCTCGCTCTATTGGCTCGCTCGAATGCTTGAAGGCGGAGCAGATCCGCTCTATATTGCACGTCGAGTCTTGCGGTTTGCGAGTGAAGATATTGGCATGGCAAATAGCGAAGCGATGGTACAAGCAAACACCGCATACGATGCGTGCCACAAAATTGGCTATCCGGAGTGCTCTGTGCATCTTGCGCAAGCAGTGGTCTATTGTGCAAAATCCAAAAAATCAAATTTACTTTATAGCGCTTATGGCAAAGCTTCCAAAGATGCCAAAGAAACATCGCATCTGGGAGTGCCTATCCATTTGCGAAATGCGCCGACGAAGTTTATGAAAGATATTGGCTATGGGAAAGAGTATAAGTATAATCCGGATTTTGAGAGTGAAGTTGAGCAGGAGTATTTGCCGGAGGAGTTGCGGGGGAGGGATTATTTGAAAAAGTGAAGATTTAAGATTACTATTTTGCTATGCAAAATAAGATTTAAGATTATTTTAGATTGATGTTTTGTATAATCTTTAATCTTCAATCTTAATTCTTCTACCCTGCTCTGAGTGCTCAATAAACACATCAATCACTTTTTTATTTTCAAGTAATGTTTCAATCTTCTCCGGCCACTCAATAATACAAATCGTATTCTTTTCTCCCAAATAATCCTCAATTCCAATTTCAACCAATTGATCCTCGTTTTCCAGTCTATATGTATCAACGTGTAATAATCTTTCAATCTTAAATCTTGCCGTGCCTGCCGGCAGGCAGGAATCTTTCAATTCATATTCTTGCATGAGTGTAAACGTCGGGCTCACCACCTCATCAATTCCAAAATACTTTGCAATTCCTTTGGTAAGCGTCGTTTTTCCTGCCCCAAGATCGCCATGGAGTAAGACAATATCACCACCATTTAGTTTGGAAGCAAAATCAAATCCAAATTGCTGCATTTCTTCTGCTGAATGTAATTCTTGTGTCACCATACAAAATATTTCGATTTATTTGTATATTTTCGCCAACTTGGCGGACAGGTGTATAATTTGTGGTTCTTCGTAAATTATTGTGGGTACCTAATTCCAATCCCGTAAGGGATGGAATATATTAGGCAGGCACTTAAGTGCCTGTATTGCATATATTAAATGAATGAGTACCGTTAGGTACGATATAAATATGCACACCTAGCT
>JACPGR010000006.1 GCA_016182415.1 Candidatus Magasanikiibacteriota bacterium | reverse complement strand
TCAAATTTCCCGCAGAGCAGGGGACGACGAAAATAACAGATATCTATGTACAAGTTGGGCGCACGGGTGCGTTGACCCCTGTTGCATTGATGGAGCCGGTAAAACTGGCGGGAACGACTGTAACGCATGCGACACTGCATAATTTTGACGAAATTAAACGACTTGATGTGCGAATTGGGGACACGGTAGTTGTCGAAAAAGCAGGGGATATTATTCCAAAAGTGATTCGAGTTTTGGACAAAATGAGAACAGGGGAGGAGAAGAAAATGCGAGAACCAAAAAATTGTCCGATTTGTCATGCACCAGTCGAACGAAAAGAAATTAGTGACAAAAAACAAGGTGAGTCGGCAGGTCTCTTTTGTCTCAATCCAACATGCTATGCAAAAGAACTAGAAAATATTATTCATTTTGTGTCCAAAAAAGCCTTTGACATTGATGGCTTGGGCGAGAAAATAGTCGAGCAATTGGTCGACGAGGGTCTTATCAAAAATTCAGCAGATATTTTTACACTGACAACAGGAGACTTGGAACCACTTGAACGATTTGCGGAAAAATCCGCGGAAAATTTGGTGGCTGCGATTCAAACATCAAAACAGATAACATTTTCCCGCTTTATTTTTGGACTGGGTATTTCACATGTCGGAGAAGAGACTGCAATTCGGTTGGCAAAATATTTTGGTAATTTAGAAAAGTTGATGCAGGCTTCATCAGACGAATTGGAACAAGTACCCGATGTGGGGCCTCGTGTTGCTGCATCGATTGTAGAGTATTTCAGGGTTGAAGACAAGAAAAAACTAATTGTAGAATTATTGCGAAATGGGGTGGTGATAGGTGCAGAAAAAAAAGATTCTAAAATATCCTTAGTATATACAGGCAAAACATGTGTATTGACTGGAACCCTTAAATCTATGAGTCGCGACGAAGCAAAAGACAAAATTCGCGCGCTTGGTGGAAAAGTAAGCGGGTCGGTGAGTGCAAAAACGGATTATGTCGTCGTCGGTGTTGAGCCGGGGAGCACGTATCGGAAAGCCATAGAGCTAGGGGTTGCTATCTTGAATGAAGAAGAATTTTTGAGAATGATTGGGTGAATAGGGAGATTAACCACAGATTGATTGACAACGTATTTTACATGTAGTATACTTTTCTCAAATTGGGTAACGGTTTTCCAAAACAAGGTTCCCAAAAAAAGGTCGTAGCTACTTAATGTAGCAAGTTTATTAAAATTTTTGGGAACAAAGTTATGAATAACTTCGGAGACAGACAAATGTTCGACGTAGATGTCAATTGCGCAAAATGTGGCACGCACATTTCGCAATTGCCATTTCAGCCATCAGGCGATCGTCCAGTATTTTGTCAAGAATGTAACCGCGCGTTTCGTGAAAAACGTCGTAATGATGATCGTGGAGAACGACGCATGTACAATGTAAACGTAAACTGTGCGGGTTGTGGTACTGCAATTACCCAATTGCCTTTCCAGCCAAAAGATGGTTCAGATATCTTTTGTCGAGATTGCTACCTCAAAAATAAAGCAGCGTAAGTATTTACAAAGTTTTTTTAAAAAGAATGGCCGAAAGGTCATTCTTTTTAGTACTCCTTACTGTCATTCCGAGGAGGAACGACGAGGAATCTTTCGAAGTAAACATATTTTATTATACATAAGAATTATGTAGTTTTAAATTTTCTAGTTTTTTCTTGTATAATCTTGATTTTTCACTAGTTTCTGATAATATATATACTACATCAGTTCTAATTTGTTAAATCAGTGTATTTATCCAACATATGTCAAAAATACAAGATATACAATTACAACAAAAAATCCTCAGTCACACTCGACAAAAAGTAATTGCCTTATTCAAACAAACACCAGTTCCGGGTCATGGTATTGACCATACGACTCGAGTTGTTAATTGGGTGAAAATTATTGCAAAAGGAGAAAAAGCAAAAAATCCTTTTTTGTGTGAACTTTCGGCATGGTTTCATGATATTGGCAGGACGATAGAAGATAATCCCGGTGAAACAAGTAGAAAGCATCATGAGTTATCTTATCAGATGCTTCGTAAATGGTTTACGATTGATCAACTGTTGGTACAGCTGACAAAATTAGAAAAGTTGGAATTGCTCTACACAGTCCGGTATCATTGGAATAATGAAGCAAACAAGTATGACACTGCATGGATTTTGCGAGATGCCGACAAGATGGATGGATTTGGAGCAGTTGGACTCAGGCGTGCCAAAGAGGTGTTTGCAGGTAATGAAGATGGCTGGAATCAAAATTTTCGAAATCAGGTCGATTGTTTTGTATCTGTTCGGACTAAAACGGCAAAACGATTGATTGAGAAGAATAAGATGATGGAACCGATTGAACGAGAATATAAAAAGTTTTTGAGATCTAAAATAGAGAGGGTAGAATTATGATTGGTATAAGATACAAGAGTGAATAATGATATGAAAAAAACAAAAGATTTAAGTAACCACATAATTTGAGAACGTGGGACGACCTGCCTGCCGGCAGGCAGGTTTGCTTAACTTAAGCAAATTTCGTGAATGGTACCTTTTGTACTAATCGTGAAATGCAGGATATAGCACCGATTATGCATACTTTACACGCTGTACTATGCAAAATTCGCCTTTTTTGTGCACTAGACTGATAACAACTGCACAAAATGAGAATAATCGTGGAAAAGTGCTATTTTTTAGGATAATTCACGATTATTGCATTTTCCCCTTATGTTTAATATAATACTTGTAATGAACAAAAAAGGCATATAATGTTTAATACGACTAAAATACTATGCAAAAAAGCCTGTTAAAAGAGATAATATCCAAGCAAAACCAAGAAAAAGTAGCCTTGGCTAATTTGACCTATGTGGAAAGGACTAAGCTGGCGAAGGGTTCAGAATGGATGTCCTCGCCTTTGGTTAAGGTGGTGCTCGGCCC
>JACPGR010000004.1 GCA_016182415.1 Candidatus Magasanikiibacteriota bacterium | reverse complement strand
CAAGGGGGGATTACGACGATCTTGCTTAGCAGGATTCCCCCCTTGAGGGGGGCAGGGGGGTGTTAAACGCGGGTAGAATTAATAAGACACACTTTAAAACTTAACTCACCTTACGCGATTTTTAAAAATATGGTAATTACCCACTTTGTTTTACTCGTGACCGCAACTCTATCCCCGCCTTTCTCTTACCGAAGAGCAAGGAGACACACGTGTGTTTCCCCTCTCTTCGGTAAGAGAGGGGCGAGGGGAGAGTTGCGGTCACAGGACACAAGGTGGTGAGTAGTTACGAAATGTGTACATTTTTAAAAATCGCGTAAGGTGAGAACTTAAGATTATTTAGGAATTATTAAAGCAAGTTAGTATACAATGCTTAATAATTTCTTTACTAACCTCACATCCTTCTTCCCTGGAATCAACTCTACTCCACTATTCACATCCACAATCCCAGGATTAACAGTTTTTATTGCATCCAAAATATTCTCAACACCCAATCCTCCCGCCAAAATATCTACATCAACATTTTTTAATAATTCAAAATCAATTTGTGTTCCACTTCCTTTTCCCGAATCATACAGTATCTTATCAACTTTTGTTACATATGTTTGCGCATACTCCACATCCTCAATATTTTTTATAATTACCGCTTTCCATATTTCTAGGTTTGTATGTTGCTTCAATTTTTGACAATATTCAAGCGTCTCATCTCCATGCAATTGCAGTACATCAAATTTACACAAATCAACAGCAACTAAGATATCCTCAATAGATTTGTTTACAAAAACTCCGACAACTTTAATCTTCGAAAATTCTTTTTTCAATTCAAAAATAATTTTAGACGCAGTATCTATTGTATTACTTCGAGGACTCAATGGAACATCAATAATGAAACCAAGATAAACAACCCCAAGCAACGCGATTTGTCGCGCATCTTCTATATTTGTGATTCCGCAAATTTTTATTTTTGGATTCATACTATTTTTATCGTAATGTCCCGCTAGGGACTATCTGATAGTAGACAGGCACTTGAGTGCCTGTACACATCATACATAAATCACCAAGTCCCAGAGGGACGACTGAAACTAACACATTAATTCTCTAATTTTCTCTTCGACATCATGAGTTCTCATCAAAGCCGTACCAACCAAAATACCATTTACACCAGATTGTTTCAAACGCATCACATCAGTACTGCTTTCAATTCCTGATTCTGCTACAATTATTTTGTCTACTGGAATACACGAAGCCAATTTTACAATGTTTTCCAAATCAATTTCAAAAGTCTGCAGATCTCGAGCATTTATTCCGATTACCCGTGCATTAGTTTTTAGGGCTTTTTCAATATCTTCCTTCGTATGCGTCTCGACCAAACACTCAAGCCCAAGTTCATGTGCCAAATCTACAAACTCAATCAAAGTCTCTTCTCGCAACACCGTTGCAATAAGTAAAATCGCATCTGCTCCATACAATTTGGATTCATATACCTGATAGGGATCAATGATAAAATCTTTTCTCAAAATTGGAATTGTTGTTTCTTTTTTTACTTGGCTCAAATATGTAAGACTGCCTCCAAAAAATTTCTCATCTGTGAGCACCGATATTGCATGTGCTCCTGAGCTTTCATATAATTTTGCCCGAGCAATAATATCATCATCTGCGCGTATCGAGCCTTCAGACGGTGATGCTTTTTTTATTTCCGCAATCAGACTTACTCCGTTTTGCACATGCAACGCAGAGGCAAATTCCCGATGCGTGTACGGAGTTTTTTTTACCAAATCCATAAGTGCATCAAAACTCATTTTTTCTTTAGACCGTTCAACTTCTATCATTTTATACTCCAAAATCTCACGCAATTTTCCATGAATTTTTGATTCTAAAACTTCTCTAAAAATATTTTTTTTCATAGTAGCTTTGATATTTTCTCTAAATATATTTAGGCATATTGTGGTAATTATGGTAATGTGAGATCTATAATATATGCCAAATGTCATCGTATATAAGTTTCACTATATATGCGAGCCAAACGCAATACACTCCTCAAGTTTTTTCATCCCAATCCCGGACTTAAGAATTTCATAGGCCAGTGTTTTGCCTTCTTCAAAATTTACTACCTTGCCAACCGTATACAATGCCATCCCCGCATTCATCGCAATACACATATTTTGTGCCAGTGTTCCTCTACCACTCAAAATTTCTTTCATAATTTTGGCATTTTGAACTCTGTCTCCACCAACAATATCCTCAAGTGAAAAAAACTGTTCAGGTTCGATTCTGTATGCTTTCATGTCTTGACCCGCGACAAACTCATATATATAAGTTGGTGCAGATATACTTATTTCATCAAGCCCATCATCACTGTGCACTAGAATTACTTTTTGTAAGCCAAGTTTCATCGCAATCTCCCCCAATTTTTGTGCCATTTTTTCATTTGAAACTCCGATGAGCTGGTGAGTCGCATGTGCAGGATTGAGCAATGGTCCGATAAAATTGAATGCCGTGCGTACACCGAGTTGCGTTCTGACTTGGGCAATATGTTTCATTGCAGGATGATATTTTGGCGCAAATAGGCACGTAATCCCAACTTCTTCCAAACATTTTTGCGCAGTCACTGTATCCATTTCTATATTCACCCCAAGCTCTTCAAGCACATCAAAACTCCCACATTTTGAACTCACTGACCTGTTTCCGTGTTTTGCTACCTGCACACCAACGGATGCACACGCAAATGCAACAATCGTTGAGATATTTATCGTATGCGCTCCATCTCCTCCAGTCCCGCAGGTGTCAAGTATCACTCCGTCAGTTTTTATCTCTACCATGTGTTTTCGCATGGTCTCTACAATACCCAAAAGTTCTTCGACTGTTTCCCCCTTCATGGCAAGCGCGGTAAAAATAGCTCCAGCCAAAACTTCATTCAAATCTCCCGAAATAATTGCTTCAATAATTTCAGAAGTTTCCGTATCGTTCAAATTTCCGCCTGACATTATTTTTTTTAGATATTTATTCATATAAATAATTGAGAATTCCAATTTTGATTCTCCGTAAATTATTGTATGTATCGCTAAACGTTTTAGTGTCCCGTTAGGGACAGCATATGTTAGGCAGGCAATTTATTGCCTGTGACAATCATTATAACCAACAGGAAGTCCCGTTAGGGACGACATACAACCTGTGCGGTGTCGTTGATATATGAGTAGCTCTATTCACATCTTAATGATGTGATATACATGTGGTACAACCGCACGGAGTAAATGTATATATATCGTCCCTGAAGGGACTTATGTATATTTGTTCACTTTTGCAGGCACTGAAGTGCCTGTCTAAGATATACTGTCCCTAACGGGACAAAAAACATCATATGAATTAATTTTCAGCCATGAGTTTATTTTGTGGTGACTCAGCGAAACCAAGCCGAATGGAAATTAGGTGAATTAAAAATTTTAAGAAAATTCTCCACCATCTTCCTTCCACCTTCCGTCGCAAATGACTCGGGATGAAATTGTACTCCTTCTATTGGATACTTTTTATGTTTCAAACCCATAATCTCGCCACTACCAACGACTTGTGCAGTTACTTCCAACTCATCTGGAATAGTTGTGGGATCAACCATGAGCGAGTGATAGCGCATGACTTCAATTCCCTGAGGCAAACCGGCAAACACCCCAATATTTTTATGTTCAAGCTGACTTACTTTTCCATGTACCGGCACGGACAAATGCATAATTTTTGCACCAAAATAATGTGCCATTCCTTGCATACCAAGACACACCCCAAACACTGGTACCGTTTTTCCAATTTCAAGAATCACATCTCTACAAACACCAAAATATGCTTCATCTCGAGGATCTCCAGGCCCGGGAGAAATAATAATTCTATCATAGTGTGCATCTTGAATTTGTGAAATAGTAATTTCATCATTTCTTTTTACATCAATTTGATATGCACTATTTTTTTTCATCAAAATCTCACCAACAAGTTGATATAAGTTGTACGTAAATGAGTCGTAGTTGTCGATAATAAGTATTTTCATATTTATGATTGTTAATATGCAACTCACCCCCGCCCTCTCTTGAAAAGAGAGGGAGACTCATGTGTTTCCCCTCTCTATCAAGAGAGGGGTGAGGGGTGAGTTGCGTTCACTTATATATAATAATAAAACGACATCAACGTCTGTTTCATCGCGCTAAGTTTTCGTTCAATCTCATCATATTCTTTTTCCGGAACTGAATCATAGACAATCCCACTACAGGTCTGTGTGAATACTTTGTCGCCCGAGATAAACAAAGTTCGAATCGGGATTGCAAAGGTACAATTACCATTGAATTCAAATGACCCGACCGCACCTCCGTACGGTCCTCGTGCGTCTAGCTCATTTTTATCTATAATTTTGATTGTCTCTATTTTTGGCGCGCCACTGAGGACTCCCCCAGGTAACAGTGATGCAAGACCTGAAAACATATCTTCACCGGATTTCAAAATCCCACTAATTTCACTACTAATATGTTGTACATGACTAAATTTTTTGATATCCATCAATCGAGTCACGTGCACCGAACCAATCTGTGCAATTTTGCCAATATCATTTCGATGCATATCGACGAGCATGTTGTGTTCAGCGACTTCTTTTGGGTCATTTAATAATTTTCGTGCAAGTTGTACATCCTCAAATAAAGATTCTCCACGTTTTATAGTTCCTGCAAGTGGGTGAGTCTCTATTTGCCCATGATCAAGACTAAATAATAATTCAGGACTTGCCCCAATAATCTTTTTTTTTGCAAACTTTATATGATACATATAGGGAGACGGATTTACTTCTCGCAATTTCTCATAAATTCTAATTGTATCTCCATGGATTTCATACTCACTTTTGAATCCCACCTCACATTGAAACGTATAGCCGTCTATAATATATTGTTTTGTAGACTCAACTAATTTTTTATGTTCTTCTCGCGTCAGTGTGTCCCCGAGAAACTGCACATGCACCTGAGTTTGGACTAGTATATCTTTCAGTATCTCGTGTATGAGCTCAATTCGATTGTCTATATAATAAAAATAAAATAATTGATTCGTCATGGTATCATACACAAGTCCATCCAAATAAACTCCAAACATAAATTGATCAAAGTCTTGATGTACTTGTACATTGACGCTTGGTTCAAAGTAATTGATACAATCATAGGACATATACCCTACAAGTCCTCCGGCATATTTTCGAGAAATACTATCTTGTGGCACAATTTCTCGAAGCGCATAATAGGGATTTTTTACATCAAAAACTTCTGCATCAAAAAACAATTTTTTTTCTTTTCCTCGGATGATATGTGTCGGATCAAATCCGATTACTGAATATCGTGACATATGATTTGCTTCTCCGAGAGACTCAAACAAATAACACGTATCATATTTTTTTTCTATTTTTTTGAACAATTCAAAAAAATTTATGTCATCCGCAAGATGTATATAGGTTGGACGTTTTGGAATTTCTATTTTAGGTAAATTCATAATAATTTTTTTAAAGAAAAATAAAACCGCTCCAGCAATGCCGGAGCGGTTTTGAAAAAATATTCAAACTCAACACGAGGCCTTGCCAAAAATATGCACTGCCCACCACCATGTTGTGTTGTATGAAACTTTTTCCATATTAATGAGTCTGATGTTGATCTAAAATCTTTCGAAAACCTCCATGTACATTGAGTAATTCTCTTGAGCCTCGAGTTACCTTAGAAATACTGACTCCCAAATTTTGGGCAATCTCTCGCTGGGGTACCTTAGCATCGAGCTGACGGACGATCTGAAGTCGAGTGATAATATCCGAGTATTCTCCAGGTGTAAGTAAATCGTGCAAAAAAGCATCCATAAGCTCAAGATCAGCAATGCCGACAAGCACTTCAAGTAAATCTTTTTTGTAATTTTGGTTTATCTGCATAATGTACTGTTGTACCAGTACATTACTACTATTTAACATGTGTGTCAACAGACACCTGTGGAAAACTTCGAGGCTCTTTATTTAAGATGTACTCCAATATAAATAACCAATATTGTATACAATATTGTATACTTTTCTAAAAAAATAAAGAATGTCATGTGTTTAGGTCGGAGATCAACACTTGACAAAACCTGTCATATATGCTATACTGGTTCGTTATATTATTTCACAAGATTTGGCTTATTTGAGCGAATTATATTCAAAAAATAGCTCAATAAAGCCAAAATTGACACAACATAATACATATGCTAAATTCTCTAATCTCTACCTCATCTAGACAATTTAATACATATAAGCTAACTTCTATGAAACATTTCGTACAACAAGAAAAACATCATGTCGGGATCTGGGCTATCGCGATTATCCTCGCGATTATCACCGGCATTATTATATTAGTCAAATAACTAGTTATAACGTATATAAACTATGAAAAAAAATACCACACGAAAGGCAAAAAAAATAGTAATCACTGTTCTGTTAGTGTTTTTTGGCATTCAACAAAGCGCCCTATCCGTATGGGCTACGCCAGGAGATGTGCTGGATGGCACCATCGAAGCTATCTATAATGCCAGCCCGCTTGCCGGCCAAACGATACCTTCTGGCTCGACTATTGATATCGCCGTTACGCTTGACATGGAAGATGACCCTGATCAGGGCTTTGTTGCATCTTCAAATCTAATTCCATTTCTCACAGATGCTATGGGAAATGAACTTCCCGCAACCTTTACTATCGTAGCAGGTCAAGAAGGAGGATTTTCCCTAACGCTTGATCCGGCATTAACTACTGGTAACTACCAATTAATTCTGGGAAATACGGTTGCTCAACCATTTGCGCAAGGACAAATACTATTCTCTGTGATAAACACTCAAGCAGGAGGAGCAGCAATCCCAGTTGCTCAACCGGAAACTATCTTTGTAGTGGATGGATATGCCACAACGCCAAATCTCACTGGACAACTTGAACTAACCGTAAATTCACAAATAGAGATTAATACATTTTTATTTCTCTCCACAAGTACAGACTTTCAAAAAACTTACCTTGAACCATATGGAAGCACACTCATAATTGAGGATACAAACCCAGATACTCCTATGATAGATGCGCTTTCAACTGGATTATTGATCAAAAATCCAAACACAATCGACGGAGAATACCTCTTGACTATTGATACAACGTTTAGCATCGGTGAAACATATACGCTCACCGTAGTGAATGAATTATTGCAACCATTAGAAGAAAATTTAAATAATCAAATCACCTTTACGGTTGTCGAACCCTCCTTGCTTCACGCGCAATTTGGAACCAAAGATCAACTTCGTATAGCTACAAATTCACCCGTATATATACCATTGAGAGCATTTTATTCAGATAAGCCCACAACTGCGATAGATCTTGCCAAAAGCTCAGATGTGTCATTTTTGCTTACTAATACTCTCGGCATAAATGTAGACCCTTCTCTCTATACTATCTCATTTTTATCAAATACAGCTTTTGTTATCTCTATCACACAAAGCGAATCCTATACACTTATGCTATTAGATGCGAGTGGATCAATCATGTTTGATACACAAGATATCTCTGTTGTCCCACAAATTACAGACATGAATGTATTAATTCAGACAAATCCTGTAGCGCTTGACTCATATCTTATCTTCACAACACAATACCTGTTTGAAGAGGCTAATACCCTTACTAATACGAGCTTAGACTCTGTGTATCCACATATATACAAAAAAATTGGGGAAAATATGTATGAATTGGCAATCGACAGTGTAGCAAACCTAAATACCAATGGGGTATATGCCGCAAAAATGAATACAGATTTAAATGGAGTTGAGTTGAGTCCCGGTACCTATGCGATTGCAGCGCTTTCATATACGCTAGAGGGTGATTTTGAACCGATAAGTAACGCGACAGGTCTTACATTCTATGAATTTGAGCTTGTGGAAGAAGAAGCGATACCTGACGATCCGCAAAAAACTTTCAGCGCGCTGACACGTGATACGAATCACAATGGACACTTGGATCATATCCTTGTTACATTTCCGGACAACATAAATAAAAATACCACTGTCGTACCTCTGATGGAGGTGGATGGTTATATCGTAAGTGCTGAAGCATGGGTGCATGAGGATGCGGAAGGAAATACCAAGACACTCCTACTTGAAATCTCCAAAGAAGACATCTTAGATACGAATGCGCTCTGTGACAATACCATGCCGGGTAATACCTGCGAGACAGGCCTCACTCCTATGGTAACACTGACCAGTTCTTTTCAACAAATCGGACTTAAAAATGTCATCCCTGCCGACGGAGCAAACCCCATTATCTATAGCTTTGATAGTGGTGCTATCCCGGGAGAACAATTCTACAATCAGTCAAATCCAAAATTCTCAGAATCAATACAAGTCGGCACTATTCCATCGAGTGCCTTTGGGGCAACATGTCCTATTTTAGAAAATTGTATCTTTGTACTATACAATACGACATTTAGCACCAATACATTCAGCATAGCGCCCATGCCTGAATCTGATACACAACTACAATTTATATTTGGGGATCAAAGCAAATACTCATTTGCCGAAAGTGGAATGACCTTGCCAAAATTATTGATTACCTATGATGGATTGGTATTGGATCAGGCAGGAAATCCTCTTCTTGCACACCCAATTAACACCATCTTACTTGACAGTACGGCAAATCTAAACGCGATTGAACAAGATTCAAGTTTTGATATCACATCATATGTGGAATACTTGGGCATGCCTGTTTCAGCTATGAACTTACCGAGCGACATAAGCCTTATCGTATCTTCAACAATTGAAGACTCAACTATCGTCTCAAAAGGAAACGGAGTATACACCATCTCAATTCCTACAAGCACTGCGACTGGAACCTATGAACTCATGCTCGATACAGATTCTATTACTTCAAATAAATTGGCATTTACAGTGATAGAAAAACAGACTATACTAGATGAACCTGCACAAAAATCACCACCAGAAAATCTAGGCGGAAGTGGTGGAGGTGGAGGTGGCGGATCTATCCCCATCAACCATGCACCACACGCAGTAATCAAAGAAATATTGACTTCAATCTCTAGTGGAACAGCGATGACAGTTGATGGAACACTCAGCAATGATCCTGATAATGACCCACTCTTCTTTTCATGGAACTTTGGGGATGGTACGAGTACCGAGCTGTCAACGCTTGATGCCATACTATCACATATCTATACAACACCAGGCGCCTACACCATCACGCTTAAAGTTCAGGATTCAAATCACGCAAGCGATACCGCGAGCATCATGGTTACCGTACTCACAGAAAAAGAACTCGTTGAAGATAAAATTCCTCAAACTTCTACGACCACGGTAGATACAAACATACCTACACAAACAAATACCATAATTGAAATCCCCATAAACAACACACAAACAAACAACCAAATAAAACAAAGTACTCTTCAAGAAGAAAATACAGACGAAACCCTTGAAAATAAAGCAGATACAAGTGAAGAAATTATTGAAGAATCTCCAAACAAGGCTCTTGAACCTGCACGTATCACAACTACTACGCTTGAAACACCTGAAGGAGCAGTACCTCCATGGCTCACATGGCTCTTTGGCAGCACTACAGTAGTCGCTGCAGTATGGACGGGAATCCTTGCAAATAGATATAGAAAATACGTCGCATAACAGCCCAAAATAAACACAAAAACATCCGGTATTGCTTCCGGATGTTTTTTTGTCTATACTTGAGATGCGTAAATCCCGTATCTTATGGAAAAAATCATCTGTCCCATACACGCCAAACCCCGCAGATTCATTACCTGGCTAAGCCGGGCTATTGCCGGGCTATTTTTATATACCAGTTTGACGCTTGGAGATACGGTTACACTTGAAAATACCAAGGTGGTACAGCTCATCCAGGAAGAATACCCAAGCTTGCAGAGCCTTGTGTTTGATAGTGTAGGTGCATTTTTTATACTAGGATTACTTGCACTTATTGGATTTCGGATACTTAAATTTACCGAGCATCATCATATATCTCAAAAATGGATCAGAGGCATCACTCGAGTCGAAACAAAACTGATACGAAATGCCCTGACATTTTTATATGCGCTTGCGCATGGCACGATCATGCTATTAT
This sequence comes from Candidatus Magasanikiibacteriota bacterium, assembly GCA_016182415.1. GTDB lineage: Bacteria > Patescibacteriota > Patescibacteriia > Magasanikbacterales > UBA922 > JACPGR01. The sequence goes on along the minus strand of JACPGR010000004.1, from coordinate 5,024 downwards.
GTGCACGTATCATATGGAAAATTATTGACGTATCCCTATCATATCTAGAGATACCACACATCAATGTCGCCCAATTCTCTACCCAGCCTGCCGTCATGCTGATGGGAGTATGTTCCATCGCATTACTCCTAAATTCATTTCATCTGTGGAATAAATCACTGGCAAAATTGTTTTGTATACGCTGTGTATTATGATATATATTACACCTCGATCACCACGGGCAAAACCATCGGCCGTTTCTCGGTCTTAGCAAAAATAAACTGCCCTATTTTATCTCGAATATCATTGCGAATTTGATTGGTATCAGCCCAGGTACTCGGATTTGATTCAACCACCATCTTTTTTACCCGGCTTCTCATATCTTCAATCAATTTTTGATTATCTTTCATAAAGACAAATCCGCGAGAAATAATGTCCGGATTTTGAACCAGCTTGCCGGTATGTGCATGTACGGTAGCGATAATCACAACCATTCCATCTTCAGCCAAAACCTGACGATCGCGCAAGACAACATGCTGGGTGTCACTCACCCCCAGCCCGTCGACAAAGACATAATCTGTCGGGACTTTCTTTGGCAAGACCTGCAAACCGATTTTGGTAAGCTCAATCACCGTTCCATTGTCTGGAACCACTGTATTTTTTTCAGAAAATCCATTGCGTATTGCCAAACGCTGTGCTTCTTTGAGAAAAAAGTGATTGCCATAAATCGGAATAAAATAATCCGGCTTGACCTGATCCAGCATATCGACAATATCGCGCTTAGTAGCGTGGCCACTGACATGCACATCCATAAGATCTCCATGGATCACATTGTCGCATTGGCGATAAATATTGTCTTTGATGCGCTGAATAGATCGCTCATTACCCGGGATAACAGATGAAGAAAAAATACAGGTATCAGTTTTATGAAGTTTGACCGTACGATGCATGCCTGAAACAATTCGAGATAATGCGGCATTTTCTTCTCCCTGCGCTCCCGTACATACAATAACCACTTTATTGTCCGGATAATTATCTATCTTATCAATATCTACCATCGTATCTTTACCCGGCTTTACATAGCCAAGCTCTTGCGCAATCTCAATATTTTTTTTCATACTAAAGCCATCGAGCGCTACTTTTTTACCCAGCTTGCTCGCGGCTTCAATAAGCCATTTGACACGTTCTACTTGTGAACCAAAGGTCGCAATAATCGTACGCCCCGGAGCTTCAGATAAAATTTTATAGAGCGTCGTATAGAGCTCTTGATGCGTCTGATGCCGTCCTTCTTTCAATGAACCGAGACTTTCCAGCATCAAGATGCTGGGCCGTTTTACATTTTTTAACTGATGATACTGTACATGCGTAGTGCCATTGGCCTCACGTTCCATGGTCCAATCTCCCGGATGCAAAATAGTTCCGTGCGGAGTCTCTATGATAGTCCCCACAGAATCCATAATCGAATGTTCTACCTGAAAAAATCCAATAGTAAATTTACCGAGTTGAATACGCTTGCGTAAATCTTGCACCAAAATAGTTTTCAATCTGCCAACACTTCCGCGCTCATAATCCTCTTGCCGATGTTTGATCATCGCAAGAGTAAGTGGCAATCCAATAATCAAAGGATACCCCAATTGTTCCAATAAAATCGGTGCAGCACCGATGTGATCCAAATGGCCATGACTAAAAATAATCCCTTTTATTTGTTTTTCTTTTCCTTTAAGATACGAGATATTGGGCACAATATAATCAATTCCCGGCATGTCTTCTTCAGGAAATTGCAATCCCATATCCAGAATAATGATGTCTCCTTCATACTCAAAAATAGTCATATTACGACCGACTTCTTCACATCCTCCAATTGGGATTATCCGAAGATTATGCGCCACACCTAAGTCTACTGACGCATTTTTGTGCCGAAAATTAGCACCACTTTTCTGATTCCTGCCATGGTTCCCTCGTTTGCCATGAAAACGCCGTCTTTCTGTATTCCGATTGCCCCCGGCGTGCTCCTGTTTTTTGGATAACAAATCCATATTCTGTTTTTCCATACAAAATGTTACATTATTGCAATAATTCCATAAGATGGAAAATCGCAATTTCATTACAATAAGGTCCGCATACGAGCGTATGCATATATATTGAAGTGATAATAAATAACTGATTTTCTAAAAAACAAAAATCAAAACTTACTACCATGTTATTAAATTTTTATTTTTTCCACACACGTTTTGTATGGATATACCATTCCGTAACCTGCGCGAATCGATCGGCAGGATGAGCAATACGAAGAGCAGTAAATCCATGTATCTTATCGGTAAGCGCATAGGTATAGGTTGGTGTATAGAGAAATACCGCAGGAATATCGACTAAAATATTTTTTTGTAAATCAATATATAATGTATTTAATTTCTCAGGATCACTCGTCTCACGGATGCTGTTCAAAATGTCGTCCACTCCTCGTTGCACATACCCGGATAAATTCAACCCCGGATACTTCACTTGATCTGAATGCCAAAATGGATATTGATCCGGATCACTGCCAATAATAACTCCGTACAAGAGCACATCATACTCTCGCGTTTTAAGCACCTCGCGTGCCATATCGCGAGGATCTACCAAACGCACCTCAACCAAAATTCCCACATCTTGCCAGTATCCAACAATAATTTCTGATACTTTTGCATACTCCGGTGTCGCGGCAGTAACCAATTTTATCTTCATAATAGCAGTTTTGTCATCACCACCCTTTGGATACCGATAAAATAATTGCGCTGAGTTGAGAACCTCATCAAGCTCTATATCTGCTTGCGTTTCAAGCGCTTGTATATCAATAGATGATGTATCAATCACGTGTGTGGCTTCAACGGGAGCTTCATCTGCTGAGGCTTCAATTTCCGCTTCCGCTGGAACAACTTCTGTTTGTTGTTGTAATTTCAATTCCGCTTTCTGTACTTCAAACAATTCAGTTACTCGACGCTCTTTGAGAATAGATCGATACTCATCGGCTGATACTCGATCAAAATATGTATCTAACAGTATATTTGCATCATCAACACTCGCACGTTCATATTTCAAATTTTCATCATATCCGGGGAATCCTTCGAGAATAGGCCCATTAATAATCTTTGCCTCATTTTCAAGCACATCTTGTACAATACGCTCTTTATCCATGGCATTTCCAAGTGCCGCACGAACATCTTTTTCTTGAACCAATACATGATTAAGATTGAAAAAAAGCGCTGTATATTGGGGCAATTGCAAGGTATGTAATACCGTATGTTTTCGCTTTATTTTTTCACGATATTCAAATGGAACAAAATTCACGCCATCAATTTTTTGTTCACGCATCGCATTCACCAGACCGCTTGGTCCCTCATATTCGCTAAAAAATTCAAGTGCAAATTCTTTAATATATGGAGAAGTAAAATAATAATCAGTAAAACGCAGAAGCTCGATACGATAAATAAATCCAGTATCATTTTTAACAAGTTTATTAAATAAAAAAGGGCCGGTGCCAATAGGCTGCAAATTTCGCTGTGCAAGACGAATCTGATCTACAGGTATTTGATTCCAGATATGACTTGGCAAAATCCCCACAGTTAAACTTGATAAAAAAGCTGGAAACGGCTCAGTAAGTGTAAATTTGACTCGATATGCATCAAGTGCCTCAACTGTGACTCCTTGAAATGAGACAAAGAGCGGACTTCCCACACGCGTATCTTGAATGAGGTCAAAGGTAAATACGACATCGTGAGAATTAAAAACTTCTCCATCATGCCATTTTACTCCCTGCTTAAGTTCAAAAATATATTCTTTGGCATCTTCGCTCACATCATATCTTACTGCGAGGTCGGAAACGAGACGACGTTCATCATCATAACGCAAAAGACCGGAGTACACTAATTTGACTAGATCTTCATCCACATCATTAAGCTGTGAAAAAAGTGGATTGATAAGCTTAGGTGAGCCAAGCACACCTTCGGTGTATTTTCCACCAACTTTGGGGACAATAGTACCATATGATTGAGAGACTCGTGAAACACCCCACACGAGTCCGGACGCAAATAAAAAAAGCGATGTAAAAAAAATAAATTTCTCTACTGAATTCAACACTGAAGGTAAACAAAAAAATTGACGAAGGCTCGGGATCTTTCTCTTATACACACGTTTCAAGAGTTGTACATCGTATATATATGAAGAGATAGTCTGATTACTTCGTCTTACTTTACTCAGACAGGATGCTATTTTATTTTTTATTAAAGAAAACACAAAAAAAATTATTGTCGCCAAGATTAAAGTAGACAAAAGAAATCGCTTATACGACGAGATTGATAAGCGCGGTGACAAAAAAGAGTATGGATACCACGATGGTAATATTGTAGAGAATTTTATCTACTCCGCGACGGGTATTGTACACCGTACCTGAACCACCAAATGCAGCTCCAAGACCGGAGCCTTTCTGCTGGAGTAAAATCACTAAAATAAGCAAAATTGCGAAGATAATTTGAACAATTGAAAGTATTGTTGAAAGCATACCAATATGAGAAATCTCATTAATAACAGATATAGTATACACCATCACAACTTTTTTGTCAATGTACTTTTACTTTACCTAACCACCTTACCACTTAACCACCTAACCACACAAATAACCGGACAAGTGGTTAAGTGGTAAGGTGATCGGTAAGGTGGTCATTGTTGACATACACCAAAATATGCTATACTATAAGACGTATTTACTTTTTTTCATCTATGTCACAAAAACGTGAATTTTGGAAAATATTTTTTTCACTCATTGGTATTGCGGTAGGCCTAGGCATTATATTTTTTGGTATACTGGTGGGTTATTATTTGTGGCAACTCCGTTATGGTAGTAGCGAAACTATCACACAACTCTCAAATCAATATGTGGACAAATTTACCGCTGTTTCTAATGAAAAAGCCCCACTTAGCTTTGAAAACCCGCAGACACTCATTTCACCAAAAAATCCAACACGAGGTGCAGACACTGCTCCGGTAACGATTATCGCGTTTATGGATTT
>JACPGR010000003.1 GCA_016182415.1 Candidatus Magasanikiibacteriota bacterium | reverse complement strand
CCTTGAGGGGGGCAGGGGGGTGTTTCACCAGAACTGAGTAATTACAAAATTTCTAAGGAATTATTAAAGCAATTTAGTATATATGTCTCACCTAAAACCCTTCAAAGAAATTTCAAAAAACAATGTCGACATCGCCGGCGGAAAAGGCGCTTCTCTTGGCGAAATGACCCAAGCAGGAATCCCCGTGCCTCCGGGTTTTGTCATACTTGCTGATGCATTTGATAGATTTGTCGAAGAAGCAGGTATCAAACAAGAAATTGATGCACGAATTGCAGAGGTAAGTCCGGGAGATGTGAATAGTGTTGATAGAGTAAGTAATATTTTGCGTGATGTGATTCGGGATGCAGTAATGCCTGATGATTTAGCACAGGAAATTTTAGAAGCTTTTGATCAGCTTGCGGGAAACACCCCCCTTGCCCCCCTCAAGGGGGGAGAATCGACCCCTGAATTTTTCGTTGCAGTGCGATCGAGTGCAACGGCAGAGGATGGTGCGGTCGCAAGTTGGGCAGGGGAGCTTGAGACATATTTGAATACAACGCTAGAACATGTTTTAGTTCGAGTCAAAGAATGCTGGTCATCACTATTTACTCCCCGTGCGATATTTTATCGTTTTGAAAAAAATATGCACGATCAATATGTATCTGTCGCAGTCGTGATACAGCAAATGGTGCAATCAGAAATTTCAGGTGTGGCCTTTACCGTGCATCCCGTTACCGAAGACCGAGATCAAATGATTATCGAAGCAGGTCTTGGTTTGGGCGAAGCGATTGTGTCCGGGCAAATCACGCCGGATTCGTATGTGGTGTCAAAGTCAGAGATGATAATTTTGGATATAAATGTAGGTCATCAAAATCAAAAATTGATTCGCACCCCCGTAGGGACAGGTCGCGACCTGTCCCCGACAGGTCGCGACCTGTCCCCGTCTGGTGGTACACATAAACAAAACGAATGGATTGAATTACACGAAGAAGGACAAAAACAAAAATTGACCGGGAAACAGATTATGCAGTTGGCAGAGATGTGTAAAAAAATCGAAGCACATTATGGATTTCCGTGCGATATTGAATGGGCGATGGATAGCGCTGGGGATTTGTACATTACACAGTCGAGGCCGATTACGACGCTAAAGTTATAAGTTAGAAGCCGTAAGCCCTAGAGAAGTTGGTAGAATGGTAACTACTCACCTCGCTTTACTCGTGAACGCAACTCTCCCCTCGCCCCTCTTTTACTGAAGAGAGGGGAACAGGTTCACGTGTCTCCTTTCTCTTCGGTAAGAGAAAGGCGGGGATAGAGTTGCGTTCACGGGACACGGGGTGGTGAGTAGTTACGTAGAATGTTAAATGGTCTAATGAATAGTCTATAATTAATTGCTCTATGCGTTTGTTTTGGCCAATATCTTATGGCTTAAGACTTACGGCTTATAGCTATAACAATAATTTTATATGTTGAACATCAAACGTGCTCTGGGATTTAGTCTTCTGTTTTGGGTCATCATCTTCGTCATCGTCTCTATCCTTATGTTTTTGCCATGGATAAAAGAATCCGAAACTCGAATCAGTGTCGCGTGGTGGATTTTGGAAATTCCAGTTGTATTACTCTTGGCAAAATGGTATTTTAAAACAAATCATCCTGACGCAAAAGAAGGCTTTCTCTTGGGTCTTCTTGCATTGATAGTGGGCACTATCTTGGATCTGATTATTACTATCCCGCTGTTTATTTCCCAACAGAGCCAAGAGCCATATCTAGATTATTATTCTGATTGGAAAATGTGGGTTGGGTTTGCGCTTTTGCTTGCCTTGACAACTTTTGCGGGATATGAATTTGATGCGACCTATACAAAATCCGATGAGACTAATTCTCATAATTAAGTTATGAACCCAAAAGATTTTTTTTCTCAAAATCCTTTGTTTACGTGGTCAGTGCTATTGTTTATATTTGGCACCTTAGTCAAGGCGTGGTTTTTGATATTTATTGCAATACTGTTTTTTGTCATATATTATCAACAAAAAAAGAAGAGTGGCGAGGAGCCATTTAATTTTTCAGAAATTTTTAAGATACCTAAGAAAGAAAAACCTATGGAAACAATTGACCCAAAAAGAAGAAAAAAAATTGGTAAGTGGTTTGGATTGCTAATACTTATTATTCTTGTGTTTAGTTTCAGTTCTGCATTTTGGGTAGTAGTGGAAGCGGGGCAAACAGGTGTGCGTTCTTTTTTTGGAAAAGTTCGTGACAATGAACTGAGCTCAGGATTTCATCTCAAAAATCCACTGGAGCGCATTATCAAAATGAGTATTCGCACTCAAGAATATACCATGAGTGTAGCGCAAGGTGAAGGACAACGTCAGGGTGCGGATGCGATTAGTGCGCTTACCAAAGAAGGTTTAAATGTCGATCTCGATATTACGATACTCTATCACCTCATGGAAGATAAGGCTTCTGATGTGTATCGTGATGTAGGGCTTGACTATAATGAAATTATTATCCGACCACAAATTCGCAGTGTCATTCGAGAAGTAATTGCTCAATATGAAGCAAAAGATATATACTCAGAAAAACGCCAAGAAGCGGCTCAAAAGATTTTTGAGATTTTGAAAAGCAAACTTGATCCGCGCGGTATTGAGCTTGAAGATGTACTACTTAGACATGTGGAGCTTCCAGTCAATTTGGCAAACAGTATTCAACAAAAATTACAAGCAGAGCAAGACTCCGAGCGCTATGAATTCATTTTGCAAACCGAACAAAAAGAGGCTGAGAGAAAACGCATTGAAGCCGAAGGTCAACGAGATTCTCAACAAATTATTACTCAAGGTCTGACTCAAAATTATCTCAACTATCTCTATATTCAGAGTTTGAAAGATCGAGAAGGGACTATCTACGTACCAGTCAATCCAAATAATGGACTGCCCTTGTTTAAGAATTTATAATTTTTGGTATACTACTAGTCATGCACAAAAAAAGTCTCACAGCGCTTACATTATTTTTCCTAGTTTTCTCCCTAAGCTCCTTTGGGTATTTTTTGTTTTTTTATTACCTGCTCATGTTGTCTTTTTCGTTCTTTACCATGCTTTTTGTGATACTATTCGGAGCGTTTGTGTCGAGTCTGATCTATATAAGCAGGTCTTTTTTGTGGCATGCTATACTCAGTCTCGGCATAGGTATTTTTCTTATCTTGGGTCTTATCAATTTTGTGTACATCGATGTCTATGGTTCCTTTGTCCCGATTAAGGCAGCGGGAGGAAATCTTGCGACGATGCTTGAGACAGCGAAAGAATTTTATGTGGGAGTTCCTGTATCACTGTATCTGCTGACGCTACTCTATTTTGTCATTACGATAGGTATTACATGGTGGTATCGAAGACAAAGCTCCCTTGAATGTTCGGTATCTTTTTGTGCCACCTCTATTGAGACGCCACAACATACAAAACATATTTTTCAATTCGTATATATGCTTGTGGCAGTATGTATTTTATTTGGATCCATATTTTTGGCTGATTATATACAAAAAAATCCTCGAGATGGATGGTGGAAGGACAATTATTTAGTGTCTGATTTGGGAATTCCCGGCTATACTTTTATTATGATACAAGAAATTTTTGTTCCACATCAAATCAAAAATGATGCGGCATATGCACATACGGTTGACACGCTCGAAGAAATTTCTAAAAATTTACCGCAGTCGAGTGATATCGTCTCGAGTACGATGACAAAAGATCCATGGCCTCAATCGCCCTATGATTTTTTACAATTTTATCTCAAAAAACTTGAACATGGATTTGCAACTCATACAGATGAAATCGATATTCCTGATTTTTCTCTAAAAGCTCCGCATATTTTGGTATATCAGCTTGAATCGATTGGTTCGTGGGCTATAGATAATGATCCAAGTCCGATGCCATATTTCAAACAACTCATGCAAGATACTATTCATACCCAAAAGTTTTTTGCAAATGGATGCCATACCATAGACGCTGAGTTTGTTACTCTATGCGGTTTTTTTCCTGATCCCAGCGCGGCAATTGCTGATGTGGGGTCTGAAATTCAATATAATCAATGTATCACGGATTTGTTGGAACGGGAAAAAGGGTATACAAGCGCGGTATTTCATGTAAATGATGCACAGTTTTGGAATCGGCATATACTTGATTCCAAATGGGGTTTTGATAACTTATTTTTTGCTCCAAATTATTTTCCAGATGAAAAATTGGACGATTTTATTCCGCTTGGAAAAGCGATAGACTATATTAAACAAAGTGATTCCCCGGTATTTGCGCAGGTCATTAGTATGGTTTCACATACCTATCATACCGAAGCTGATTTGCAAAAAATTGAACGCTTGTCTAAGGTCAAGATACCGCGTTTTGAAGGAACAATTGATCCTGAGTTATTGGCGCGAAATATTGACCTTAGGGAAGAAACGATGCGAATTTATTTTGCATATTTGCAGGCCGTAGATAATGATATTAAATTTTTGTTTGACAATCTTGAAACAGAAGGGCTCCTTGATAATACAATTGTGGTAATTGTCAATGACCATCGTTTTTACAATTTTTCAAAAAATGATACTGCAAATTTTTATCTCTACAATGAAATACCTTTTATGATGTATGTACCAGGTATGACAGGTCTCGAAGTCCGTGATATCGCATCACATATTGATATTGCCCCGAGTCTTCTTGAGTTGGTATTAGGAAAAGAATATCGCAAACCTGTCAATTTTATGGGAACAAGTCTATTTTCTAAAAAACATCCTAATCTTGCCTTGTCTTCTTGTAATGAGCAAATACAGTATGTCAATCCATATGAAATAATCATCGGAAATCGAATTGCGAATGAATATGTGAGCCTTGACGCGGATACAGAAATAAGCGCATTTGAACTTGAAAAGATTGGCAATGCCGCGCAGACGATCACCAGTATCGTGAAGAATATGATTCGGAGTAATTTGTTGGTGCAGGAGTAAGTAGTTACTGTGTAAAAACTCAAAATTCTAATATCTGTTCAGCTGGTTCCATTGAGTCACCACGAAGTGAGCTCACAGCCGAAGCTAAATCCAAAACAATACTAAAATTCAAATAGTAAATTTAGAATGTTTAGATATTTGAATTTGTTTTGAATTTAGAATTTTGGAATTGAAATTTGTTTGTATCTTGTAACTTGTAATTTAACAAATATATGTCAAAAAATTCCCTCAACCCAGCCCAAAAAAAAGCCGTCGAATATAGTGATGGCCCGCTTTTGATTGTGGCTGGGGCGGGGACGGGAAAGACGACGGTGATTACTCAAAAAATTAGTTATTTAATTGAATCAGCAAAAGCGAAACCTGAGGAATTATTAGCCTTAACATTTACAGACAAAGCAGCAGGAGAGATGGAGGAGCGCGTTGATGAGTTGCTCGAAATCGGGTATGTTGATTTGCAGATTTCGACGTTTCATGCGTTTTGTCAAAAATTGCTCGAAGAATATGGACTTGAAATAGGGATCCCTCGTCAATTCAAATTACTTTCCACGACTGATTTGTGGTTGCTTTTGCGTGAACATATCTATGATTTCAATCTGGATTATTATCGTCCCATGGGAAACCCGACGAGCCAAATTCATGCGCTTATTGATCATTTTTCTACGTGTAGAGATGAATTACTTGAACCACAAAAATATATCGACTATGTAGAAGAGTTGAGACTCGACAAAGATGATGCAGAAAGACTCGAAAAAAATAGACTGACAGAAATTGCACATGCGTATCATATCTATACGCAGATCTTGCTTGATACAAATTCGATGGATTTTGGAGGACTTATCTTTTACACGGTAAAACTTTTAAGAGAACGCCCGAATATTTTAAAAAAATTACACGAGCGATTCAAATTTATTTTGGTTGATGAATTTCAAGATGTGAATTGGGCACAATATGAATTAGTTAGACTACTCACTGGTGAACAAAATCAACTGACTGTAGTAGGTGACGATGATCAGTCTATCTATAGCTTTCGCGGATCAAATGTATCTATCATTATGCGTTTTAAAGATGATTTCAAAAACGCACAAGAAATTGTACTTACAGAAAATTATCGATCAGGTCAAGAGATTCTTGATATTGCCTACAAAAGTATTTGCAATAATAATCCGGATCGACTTGAAGTTAAGCTCAATATTGACAAGGCCTTGAAATCAAAAATAGCTATTGAAGCACAAGTTAAGCACCTGCATTGTCAAACTCTTGATGACGAAGTAGCGTCTCTAGTCTCAAAAATTTTGGAAATCAAAAAAGAAAATACAGAGGCAAGTTGGGATGATTTTGCGATTCTTGCTCGTGCAAATAGCCATGTCGAACCGTTTTTAAATGCGTTTGAAAATTATGGCATTCCCTATGAGTATCTTGCATCATCAGGGCTATATCGCCAACCTATGATACTCGACATAGTAAGTTTTCTAAATTTACTTGGATCAATTCATGATGACAAATCGATTTATCGATTACTACGAATTCCATTTTTTAATTTTGCGGAAAATGATGTACAAAAATTTACTCTCGGAGCTAAGAAAAAATCCATTAGTTATTATGAGGCATTAAAACGTACGCATGAATTCAAACTTTCTGTGTCAGGTATTTCTATTGCAGAAAAAATTGTATCGTGGATTCACGATGGCATGAAGCGTGCGCGTTTTGAAAAGCCCACCGCAGTCTTGTATCAATTTATGGAGGATAGTGGATATTTTGCGTATTTGACACATGAAGAGACGCAGGAAAATAGAGAAGTCATTCGACAAATTTATCATCTCAAACAGTTTTTTGATCTCATAAATAATTATGAACAAGCGGTTCCTGGCGCGCATGTTGCTGGATTTATTGAACAATATAATTATATTATTAGTTCTGGAGATGGAGGAACATTGTATCAACCACAAGATACCCCTGATTCAGTCAATGTACTCACTATTCATGGATCAAAAGGACTTGAATACAAATATGTGTTTATTATAAATTGTGTGGAAGAGCGTTTTCCGACTCGCCATAAAGGTGGGGGGATTGATTTACCCCAAGAACTCATTAACGAATCCTTGCCTGAAGGCGATTTTCATTATGAGGAGGAACGTCGTTTGTTTTACGTAGCCATCACTCGCGCAAAAGAACGCTTGTTTTTCATGAGTGCGGATGACTACGGTGGCGAACGTAAGAAAAAAGTCTCGCGTTTTATTGCAGAAATCGAAGAGTCATCGCAAAGAGTTGAGTCTCATGAAATGCAAAACTCAGTTTCACAGACTTTATTTACCAAGACACAAAAAAATTCAGAGAAGAAAAAAGCAGTCTTTGAGTACATCCCACCAAAAAAATTTTCTTTTTCCCAAATCAATTCATATCAGCGTTGTCCATATCAGTATAAGCTCGCGCACATTCTCAAAATTCCGATGAAAGGAAGTGCGAGTTTCAGTTTTGGAAATACGATTCACAATACATTGCAGAAATTTTATGAACGCGTGCAGGAATTGAATAGTGCCAAACAAGATTCACTATTTGGTTTACCCGTGCAAGAAAGTGTAGAAAAAAATGACAATATCAAAGTTCCAAAATTTGACGAACTTTTAGAATTATATGAAAAAACATGGATAAGTGATTGGTATGTCAGTAAAAAACAACGCGAATCATATTATGAAAAAGGAAAAGAAATATTGAAGGTATTCTATACTGCTCAAGAAGATAGGTGGACTGTGCCGGTCAGTCTCGAAGGACATTTCAAAATAAAAGTAGGCGAGTATTTGATCAATGGACGCATTGATCGTATTGATAAGCTTTCCGATGGGACGCTTGAAATTATTGATTATAAAACCGGGAAAGGAAAAGAAGAACTCACGACCGATGACAAGCAACAATTGTTGATTTATCAAATCGCTGCCGAGAGTCTGCCTGAGTACACACATATTGGTGAAGTTTCAAAATTGACTTTTTATTATCTGAATGACGATTTGAGAACTTCGTTTATTGGTAAAGACAAAGATATCAAAAAACTGCAAGAGAAAATCTTAGACGCAATTGAGGAAATTCATCGTGGAAAATTTGACGCGACGCCAAATAAATTTGTGTGTCAATTTTGTGATTATAAAGAGATTTGTGAGTTTCGGGTGTTATAAAATTCACATATCATGTAACACATAACAAAAAATATTTAATAATTAAATTATGTTATATATTATCGCTATTTCAATTTTTACAATTGTATATCTGTGCATCTTACTATTCATGCTATATATGCTCTATGCCATAGTGAGTGGCGCGCCATTTGTGCCATCAAAACAGGTCATGGTTGAAGAAATGCTCAAGGTAGCTTATGTGCAAAAAAATGAATGCGTGATTGATTTGGGTTCCGGGGATGGACGTATTGTATGTGCTGCAGCGCCATTATGTCTCATGAGTGCCGGAGTTGAGATTAGTCCCGTGCTCTAT
>JACPGR010000063.1 GCA_016182415.1 Candidatus Magasanikiibacteriota bacterium | reverse complement strand
GCACAAGGTTTTCCTGAAGAAGTAAAGCGTCGTATCATGATCGGGACCTACGCACTCTCAGCCGGGTATTACGACGCATATTATCGCAAAGCTCAAAAAGTACGAACGCTGATTATGCAAGATTTTGATCGAGTGTTTGAAGAGGTTGACGTACTGGTAACTCCCGCATCTCCATTTACCGCGTTTAAAATTGGAGAAAAAAGAGACGATATACTTGCCTTGTATCTGGTCGATGTCTTTTTAATTCCCGCCTCACTCGCAGGTGTCCCTGCTATTTCAGTACCGGCCGGCTTTGATTCAAAAGGCCTGCCTATAGGGCTTGAAGTGATTGGGAAAAGAATGGGAGAGAGTATGGTGTTGCGAGTGGGGAATAATATTTAAGATACTAGTATGGGGCATGAAGATGGTGTTATACACAGAGAGCCAAGGCAACAAGAAGCTACCAAACGACATCTTTTTGCAAAAGATATAATTTCTCAGGTTGAAAAATCTCTAGGAATTTCTAATGAAGAAGCTCTTACATTGATGCAGCGAGAGGTTATTGATGTTAATTTTGAAGATGTAGAAAATCCTAAGTATCGTGATGTATTAGAAAAAGCAAGAGATAAAATTTTGGCTGATTTTAAGAAAACGGAAGAATTTGCAGGCAACTTAGGAATAAAACAAACAGGGAATAAATTTTTCGAATATGCACAAAGACTCTTTAGCGATGAATATATCACACGAGCCGTTATACAAACAGCGGTAACGTATATAGTACAAAATACACCTAAAGAAAAGTTGGAACTAATGACAGATGATGAATTATCTAAAGCTGTCGAAGAAGAAATTTTAAAGATATCGAACATCAAAGACAGGAGACAACAAAAAAAGAAGTCTTAATTTGCATCAAAATATGCCTAAAAAAACAATGCATAAAATTCAAGTCGAAGCTCAAAAAGATTTTTCATACGCGTTAAATGAGACAGGGGATTATCGAGAATCTTGGCGTATTTTTCGTATCATGGCGGAATTTGTCGAAGGGTATCAATTTCTTTCAAAATTGGAACGGGAAGTTACAATCCTTGGTTCTGCTCGTACAAAAGTTGAAAATATTTTTTATGATACTGCTCGAAAACTCGGTAAATTACTTGGAGAAAATGGATTCACTACGATTACCGGTGGAGGGCCAGGCATCATGGAGGCCGCTAATAGAGGAGCCTTTGAAGCAGGTGGAAAATCAGTTGGTTTAAATATTCAACTTCCCTTTGAACAGCGAATAAATCCCTATGTAAAAGAATCAGCCGCATTCTACTATTTTTTTACTCGAAAAGTAATGCTTACATCTCCTGCAAATGCCTTTGTATATTTTCCGGGTGGTTTTGGGACGATGGATGAATTTTTTGAAGTGGTAGATTTGATGGAGCTGGGTAAGATGGATAGATCTCCCATAGTACTTGTCGGAAAAGAATATTGGAATCCGCTCATAGATTTTTTGAAAAATAAGTCTTGTTCTATTGGTTCGGTTCCTCAATATGATGTGGATAGCTGGCATGTGGTAGACACTGCGCAGGAAGCATTTGAATTTATCAAAGATACAAAAGATAGAACAAATTCGTGCGAACTTGATCCGTCGAATTTTCATTGTAAAGGTAGTGGAGTTGATTGGAAAATATTTCGCATTATGGCAGAGCTCGTCGAAGGGTTCGAGTTTTTGACCGGTCTTGTCGAAGATGTTACGGTACTTGGTACCAAAAGTGCAAAATTAGACAGTCCCTATTATGATGCCGCCTATCAGCTTGGTGCGCAACTTGCAGATCATAAGATAGTTACCGTGACGGGTGGGGGTCCGGGAATTATGGAAGCGGCAAACAAAGGCGCATTTGAAAATGGAGGAGATTCTATTGGAATAAATATGCAATTTGGTGCAAAAGAACGAGTCAATCCGTATGTAAAACGTTCGATTGGATTTCAATTTCCGTTTAATAGAAAATTGATTTTGACCGCACCCTCAAAAGCCTTTGTATTTTTCCCGGGTGGGTTTGGGACCTTGCATCAATTGTTTGAAATCCTCACACTTATCGAAACAAAAAAAATGCCAAAAATACCGATCATTTTATTTGATAGAGAATTTTGGGAGCCGATGCATGTATTTATCAAAAAGATTTTTGTGCATAAATTTGAGACGATTAGTGATGAAGATGATGAGATGTATCAAATTGTCGATACGGTTGACTCAGCAATGGGGTTGATTAAGGATTTTAGAAAGCAGAAAAATGACACTTCATCACCTGACCACTCCGCCCGAGGCGGATCAGCCTTGGGCTGACTGGAATTTGTTATTTTGTAGTTGTCTTTGGAGAGTTCGCCTAGTGGTTTATGGCGCACGCTTGGAAAGCGTGTTGGGTGAAAGCCCTCGCGGGTTCGAATCCCGCACTCTCCGCAAAAAAATCTTAATTGATTATACTTTATAACTGAAGTTGATTTGTCTTCTTTTAAAAAAATAAGACAAAAAACTGAAGAAGAATACAAAATGATTGGTAGTGTTTTTAGTCCTGCACTTAAAGCAGAAGTTTATTTTAACTCAGATGGTTTTCATCATCTACGGTATGATGGGCACCGTTCTGAGAGAAGTAAAAAAGTACAACAAAATAAATTTAGATTTTTACCACAGGCTGTTGAAATTATAAAAAAATCCACTACAATACAAGAATACAGAACTGGGTTATGTCCAGTAGGTAAAGCAAATTCGAGTGGTTTTAGGAAAACTGCAAAAGTTGAGTGATTTGGCTTATTTGCAATCACAGATATCGATAAGGGGATACGAGTTATGACTGTAATCCGCAAGATTGGCGATGGAGGTTTGTATCACTTTTGGAGTGTTATGCCATATTGGACACTGAGTAACAAAAAACGCATAGTAGGTTCTGAAAAGATAATGGATGAATAAAAAAATCCCTTATCTAAGAGATTTTTTTATAGTGCTTGCTTTTCGGTTTATGATCCTTACGGATTTGACCGAACGGGGCTTACGCCCACAAGCACAAATTCAATATAGCACATATTTCATCTAATGTCAATATTTATTTATCCACAATTTATATATCTACAATTTATAAAATAATCAAAAATTATGCTCCACAACAACAAAACCAAAACCTGGTCAAGTTTCACAAATTAAATATATATGAATATCTCAATGTATCTCTATTTATCTCAATATATTTAATATAAAATTATGATTCAATTATCACAAAAATCATTCAAAAAACTAATTATTGCACTTGCAATATATCTAGGTTCACTGTTTGCGGCAAATACTCTTGGGCTTAAATTAATGCCATTTTTATTTGGATCACATCTTTCAGTTGGTGTCTTCTCATTTCCAGTTGTGTTTCTGATGACTGATGTTATTGGAGAAGTATATGGAAAAAAAGTGGCTAAATTATTTGTCCTTGCGGGATTTGTAAGTACAGCACTCTTTGTCGCATATTCATTTTTGTCTCTCTCTATGCCCTGGTCACCTGACGCGGATTGGGTGCACAAAAGTTATAATACGGTATTTGGCATGTCCGTGCGTATTGCAATTGCATCTCTGAGTGCATTTATTATTGCGGAATATCAAGATGTCATTTCTTTTTTCTTTTTCAAAAAGAAACTGGGAGAAAAAATGTTTTGGCTTCGATCAATTCTTTCAAACCTGTGGTCACAGTTGCTTGATACTGCGATTTTTATGGTCATTGCGTTTGCAGGAATTTATTCGACAAAAACACT
>JACPGR010000061.1 GCA_016182415.1 Candidatus Magasanikiibacteriota bacterium | reverse complement strand
GAGTTATTGAGTAAATTATCCGTTTTGTCCCGTTAGGGACAATTGATAATAGGCAGGTACTTTAGTGCCTGCTAAAGAGTTTTTTTGTAGTTAGAGTCCCGTAGGGACGACCGAAAAAAACTTTTTTGTTTCGTCCCTACGGGACTTGAAGATTTTGGTGGATATTATTTTACAGGCACTAAAGTGCCTGCCTACTATCTTATCGTCCCTAACGGGACTTATGGATATTTTTGGATAAAATAAATATGATGCTCGATAAATTGTTTAAACAAATTTTACAAGTTTCCAAAAAAACAAACACCGACATCTACGTCGTCGGTGGTTTTGTGCGTGATGAACTCATGGGTCTGGAACACAAAAAAGATATAGATTTTGTCGTCATTGGCAGTGGACTTGAATTTGCGCGCGCCTTTGCAGTCGAAGTTGGAGAACATGCGGGAACCCTGATTGAATTTCCTGATTTTGATACAGCTCGATTTGTATTTACGCAGGAAGAAAAAGTTGTTGCTGAAAATGGAGAAGAGTATATCAAAAAAAATGTACTGCTTGAAATAGAATTTGCCGGAGCACGAACTGAAAAGTATGATGCAGATTCTCGCAAACCAATCGTACAATCTACAAGTCTTGAAGAAGATCTCAAACGTCGTGATTTTACGGTGAATGCAATGGCACAACAAGTAATCGCGTCGGGTTTGAGTAAAAAAATTATTGATCCGTTTGGAGGGCAAGAAGATTTGAAACGAAAAATTCTTCGAACTCCACTTGACCCAAATGAAACATTTAGCGAAGATCCACTTCGCATGCTCCGAGCTACTCGATTTTCGGCTCAGCTTAATTTTGAAATTGAACCAAAAACCTATCAGGCAATTATCGGGAATAGACACAGAATGAAAATTATCTCAAAAGAACGAATTCAAGAAGAGCTTATGAAATTGTTTGCAAGTGACGTCCCGTCTGTCGGTTTAAAGATTCTTACCGATACAAAACTTATCGCAGAATTTTTGCCGGAGGTGTTGGATTTGGGTGGGGTCGAAGAAGTGAAAGGGTATACACACAAAAATAATTTACTACACACATTTGCCGTAGTAGACAACATCGCGCAGTGGTCAGATAAGCCATTACTTCGCTTTGCAGGACTCATGCACGATATTGCAAAACCTCAAACAAAAGAATTTGTAAAAGGCCGTGGCTGGACCTTCGATATGCACGAGCATTTGGGAAAAAAAATGACCAAAGATATTTTCAAGCGTCTGCGCATGAGTCTTGATGATACAAAATATGTGATGAAGTTGGTACGCTGGCATTTGCAACCGATTGCACTGATGGATGACGGGATTACAGACTCTGCAGTTCGTCGTCTCATTGTAAATCTGGGAGATGATTTGCATGATTTGCTTATTTTGTGTCGCGCGGATGTGACGACGGGAAATCAGTATAAAAAAGAAAAGAGACTTCGAAATTATGACAAACTCGAAACACGAATTGCAGAAGTGTTGGAAAAAGATAAAATGCGAGAATTTCAATCTCCATTTCGAGGTGATGAGATTATGCAGGCCTGTGGACTCAAACCCGGACCGACAGTGGGTAAAATAAAAAAAGCCCTTGAAGAGGCAATACTCGATGGCGTGGTTCCAAATGAATATGAGGCGGTGAAGGAGTATTTTGAGAAGATAAAGGGTGATTATTTGGAAAAGGCACAGGAGTGGGAACGTTTATAGGCTTACGAGGCGGTGATTGTGGTAACTAAAACTCACCCCTCGCCATGTGAACGCAACTCACCCCCGCCCTCTCTTACAAAAGAGAGGGAGACACACGTGTGTCTCCTTTCTCTGTTCAGCTGAGCTCAGTTCTGGTGACATCACTGGAACCACAGCGAAGCTTCGGTAAGAGAAAGGCGGCTTCGACGTGAGCTCAGCCGAACGAGGATAGCCATGCCTGCCGGCAGGCAGGAGTTGCTTCACCAAAAAGCAGAGGATGAGTTGCGTCGACTGTAAAATAAAAAAATCCTTGAGTAAGGGATTCCGTTTGTTTGGTGCCGGGAGAGGGAAAGTTTATTTAGAGAAAAGCAGGGACTTTTCTCTAAAAAACTCTCAACCTTTCCCAAGCAAAGATATTTAAGCACACCAGCAATATATCGTCAATAGTTATAGATTGGGTGGTAGTCTAATCTAAATGTTATGGAACATCCACTTATCAAAACCCAAAACCTAAAAAAACAATTTGAAACCGGTCAAGTCCTTACAGAAATCTTGCACGGTGTTGATTTAGAAATAAAAAAAGGTGAGTTTGTGTCTATCATGGGGCCGTCGGGGTCGGGAAAGTCGACGCTCATGCATATTTTGGGTTTTCTTGACAAACTTACGACGGGAACATATTTTTTTGAAGGAGAAGATGTGAGTGAACTGAATGATGATGAGCTTGCCGTGATGCGCAGTAAAAAAATAGGATTTGTATTTCAAGCATTCAATCTACTCAATCGTGCGAGTGCGCTTGAAAATGTGATGTTGCCATTACTCTATACAAAAATGTCAAAAAAAGAACGCATTGAACGTGCGACAGATTTGCTCACGCAAGTCGGGCTTGCACATCGACTCGAAAATTCACCGAGTAAATTATCTGGTGGAGAAAAACAGCGCGTGGCAATTGCGCGTGCACTCGTGAATAATCCGGAAGTTATTTTTGCCGATGAGCCTACGGGAAATCTTGACTCCAAATCCGGATTGCAAGTCATGAAAATTTTGCAAGACTTAAATGAATTGGGAAATACAATAATTTTGGTTACGCATGAAAAATATACCGCAGAACATGCAAAACGTATTATAAAAATTAAAGATGGGCTTATTACCGATGATTATGCGGTGAAGGATAGACAGTTTGCGGACAGTAATGGGGAGTTGACAAAATAATAGGATACGAAATACGAAATTTACGAAATTACGAACACCAAACACTTTCGTAATTTCGTACTGTTCGTATTTCGTATCCAATATATTATGAACATACTAGAAAACATCACCGACTCCTATAAAATACTTGCCCGCTCAAAAGCACGGTCGTTTCTCACTATGCTTGGGATTATTATCGGAATCATGGCGGTGATTATTGTGATGTCGGTGGGTGCAGGAGCGCAGAGTTTGATTTTGAATCAAGTAAAAAGCATGGGATCAAATTTGGTCGGGGTGTTGCCCGGAGCTAGTGAAGAAGATGGTCCACCGGCGTCAGCTATGGGAATAGTCGTCACCACACTCACGAGTGATGATGGCGACGCAATTTTGCAAGATGCATGTCCGTGTATCGAAGCAGTATCAATGTATGTCAGTGGAAATGATACACTGTCTGCTGAAGATGCGAGCGTCAATACTACATTCACCGGAGTAAGTGCTACCTACACAGACGTGGAAGACGCAGTCGTAGAAGAAGGTAGGTTTTTTAGTCTTGATGAAGAGCGGTCTTCAGCGCGACTTGTGGTGCTTGGTAGTGAAGTAAAAGATAAACTTTTTGGTGATCAACATGCGTTGGGAAAGCGTGTCAAAATAAAAAAAAGTAATTTTACGGTAATTGGAGTCATGGAACAGCGTGGGGTGAGTGGGTTTCAAAATCAAGATGATCAGGTTTTTGTCCCATTGCGTACTGCTCAAAAGATTTTACTTGGTATCAATCATGTGAGTTTTATGCGAGTCAAAGTGGATAGCGCGGACAATATTGAGCGCGCGAAAGAAAGTATCGTCGAGGTTCTCCGTGATCGTCATGACATTGGCGTAGGTGATACAGAGGATTTCTCGGTACGCTCAATGGCACAAGGACTCGATGCGCTTACGAGTATTACAAACGCACTCAAATTCTTTCTAATCGCAGTCTCGAGTATTGCACTTGTGGTTGGGGGGTTTGGAATTATGAATATTATGCTTGCGACAGTCCAAGAGCGAACGCGTGAAATTGGCCTTCGAAAAGCAGTAGGTGCGCGAGCTCGAGATATTATATTTCAATTTTTGACAGAAGCTTCACTTATTACGTTTTTGGGGGGAGTCATAGGAATTATACTTGGAACATTTATCTCACTCGCTGTTGCACAAGTTGCACAGGCTATGGGCTATGATTGGGATTTGGTCGTTACTCCATTTTCAATAATCTTAGGTTCAGTTGTTTCAATTGGAGTAGGGTTAGTTTTTGGAATACTTCCTGCGAAAAGGGCGAGCGGTTTGGATCCGATTGAGGCATTGAGGTATGAATAATATTAGACAGATATTATTCAAATATTGAACATATATTAAACGGATATTGTTTGGAATTTATGAATCTTTAAAAGTAATGTCTATATAATATTCGTTTAATATATGTTTTATATTTGATTGTTAATATGTTGTTTCGTGATCAACTACAATCATCTTATGAAGTTCTAATTCGTCAAAAACTGCGGACCATTTTGACGATCATGGCGCTCGGTATTGGCGTTGCCTCAGTCGTGATTATTATTTCGGCAGGAAAAGGTCTTGAGGGTATGGTCTTGGGTGAGCTTGATATCTATAATCCAAATACCTTGAATATCGAAGTGCGTATGCCTGGCAAAGGTCACGTCACAGGTATGGCAAGTATGGCGAGTGGAGTTGAGATTACTTCGCTTAAAAATACTGACATGGAAGACATTGGTAATCTTGATAATATTAGTGCAGTTTATGGATATTTGACCACGCAAGAAGTGATGAAATACCAAGGACAAAATAAAACAGTAATTATTTTTGGGTATGGTGCGCGAGCTCCGGAAGTCGAAAAAATTGAATTATCAGAAGGAAGATTTTATAGTGTAGAAGAAGAAAATTCACTTGCGCAAGTAGTGGTCATTGGATCAAAAATAAAAGATGAACTGTTTGGTGCAGACAGCGCGGTGGGGAAAAATGTATATATGGATGGAAAGTCTTTCAATGTCGTTGGGGTCTTGGTCGAGCGAGGCGCAAGTTTTGGATTTGATTTCGACAGTTTGGTATATATTCCTATGCTCACTGCTCAAAAACGTCTGCTTGGTACCGACTATATGATGGGAATAAATGCACGGGTGATAGATATGGAAAAAGTTGAATATACCAAAGCAGATGTTGAAATGTTACTCAGAGACAGCCATAATATCAGTGATCCCGATCAAGATGATTTTGCCGTAACGACGATGGAAGAAATCCGAGCTACACTTGAGACGGTGCTTGGTGGAATTACACTGTTGCTTGTTGCACTTGTCTGTATTTCGCTCATTGTCGGTGGTGTGGGTATTACCAATATTATGTATGTGACAGTAGCTGAACGTACTTTTGAAATCGGCTTGCGCAAGTCTCTTGGAGCAACGCGGACAGATATTTTATGGCAGTTTCTTATTGAAGCAATGATACTCACCTCCGCAGGTGGAGTCTATGGACTCATTTCTGGTGTGTTGATTTCTTATCTTATCTATTACGGCGCGACAAGCTATGGTCTCAATTGGCCATTTGTCGTGCCACTTTATGCCGTGTTTTTGGCTCTTGGATTTTCTACCTTAGTTGGATTGTTTTTTGGAATTTATCCTGCAAAGAAAGCGGCAGATTTGGATCCGATTGTGGCGTTGCGGAGGGAATAGAATAAAAAAAAGATTCTTCTAAATGAAGAATCTTTTTTTATTCTAGACTAATTGTAACTGCTCACCCCCCTTGCAAAAATATGCGATACTATCTACCATATGATGATACGAGCAGAATAACTCTTTTGATTGACATTTCGTAACTACTCACCACCCCATGTCCTGTGAACGCAACTCTCCCCCACGCAAAGTGGCACGTGGCCACCTCGCGTATAGCGTCCCGATTTAATCGGGACGACTTTACGTCGTGGCCTTTACGGGCTCGCCCCTCTCTTGCGAAAGAGAGGGGAAACACACCTTCATGTATCTCCTTTGTTACAGACCCTTGTAGTCATGCCTACCATTTCGGTAACATTTGTTAATTGCTTGACACGGAGTAGCCTGTGGATAATCTAATTGTTGTTTTTTTTATTGCTATTTTGTTCAAAGAAGCATATACTATATCGCATATACTCACTTATGCTCGAAATTATCTGGAATGATTTTCTTTACCGCCCATTGTTCAATGTGCTTATTTGGTTATATAATAATTGGGCAGACCAAAATCTCGGGTGGGCAATTATATACTTGACACTTTTATTACGTATCGTGATGCTACCGCTTACGATTTTGACTGAGCGAAATGTACTCAAAAATATTGAACTTGAAGATGAAATCAAACATGCTGAAAAAGACTTTCGCAATGATCCTATTTTACAAAAAGAGGAAATTAGGAAAAGAATAAAGCAAAAGAAGGTACGTCCGTGGACAAAAGTACTATCCCTTGGTATTCAGTTATTGGTTTTGATTTTGCTCTATCAAGTATTTTTGCGAGGAATTACTGGTGAAAAACTTATTAAATTTTTGTATGACTGGGTTGATTTTCCAGGAAGTATTAATACGGTATTTTATGGTTTTCACTTAGAGCGAACACATGGCATCTTTTGGCCGGGTGTTGTGGCATTATTTTTGCTTGCTGAAATATACATTGATTATCGATCAAAAAAGATGCAGCTTACAAAAGCAGACTTATTTTATTTTCTATTTTTTCCCGCAGCGTCTTTTTTGATTCTCTGGATATTGCCCATGGTAAAGTCACTCTTTATCTTGACATCTCTCATTTTTTCTGCTATAATTCATCAGTTTATGAAGATTTTATTTAAACCAAAAACAGTGGAAAAAATAGAAGAAAAAAAATAATTTTGGTTTTAAAAATAGCTTAATTTAGCAAAATATGTCTGACAGCTCACTTGATAAACTTATGTATTCCTTCGTGATGGAGGATGTGCTCAAAGGTCTTTTTATCTATGTCCCGCCCGGCTATGTTGCCTGTGTCTATGACCTCGGCCGAGGAGTGCTTAAGAAAGTCTTGACTCCGGGTCTTCATTTTAAGATTCCATTTTGGCAAAAAGCAAAATTGTTTAACACACAGACACTTGAATATGGAATTAGCCGAGAATTTAGCGCCAACAATCTCAAAGCTATGGGGGATGTGCCGATTGCGGCAATTACCAAAGATAATAAGCGAATTGCGGTTGAAGGGACGATATTGCTTCGTCTTGATATTCATCAAATTCCACATATTTGGCAGACTATCGGTGAGGATTTTGTAGAAAAGATTATTCGTCCGACTATTCGCAGTCGTATGCGTATGGTCTCAAGTCGATTTGATCACGAAGATCTTGTCGGCGGAAAGCGGGACGCAGTAGAGTCAGAGCTCAAAAATGAACTTGAACGGATTTTTTATCCACGTGGAATTTATGTTGAAAATGTCTTGCTTAGTGAAATTTCAAATATTGCGGAGCTGAAGAAAGAGAAAGAAAAAAGTGAGTGATAGCGAGTGACTCAGCGTCAAAATAATCCTTTTATATTAGGATAATTCTTGTTTGAGATCATGTTTGTGGTGTTTGCATTTTTTTGCCGATATGAGTATACTATTAATAGATAGATATAATAGATAATTTTAATATGTCTGAAGAAAAAGTTGTTTTAACACACGAAGAAATGCTCCTCATCTCTTCTCCAGAATCGAGAATACCTAAACTTTGCACACAAGTAATTTTTTCTCTTTCAACCGATGGAAAAATAGTTTTAACTTTTGTATATAAAGAAAATCTTGGACAAGAAGGGATTGTTATCGAGAGAATAATGCTTTCCGACAATAAGCAAGCCAATCAAATAATTGAAAAATTGGGAGATGTTATAAAAAAATCAGAAAATATTATAAAAAATAATAATTTTTAAAAAAAATAAATATGACATATCAAAATTTTAATTTTTTTGAAAGAGCTCCTATCGAGATTGTGGAAAGTACAAAAATTGAATACTCGGTAAAAAAAGTTGCAGAAGTTTCGAATACAGATGCCGAACTTAATTTTTTAGATGTAATAAAAAATAATTTGATAATGAGTATAAGTACAATAGATAGTGCTAGACTAAAGACACGAGCAGCCTTTTCGAAACTTTTTAGTTGATTATATGAATAATGATGAAAGAGAAATAGTTGATTTAATGACATCATGGCAAGAAAAAATTACCTCAATTACGGTTGATTATAATGTAGCGATAGGCAAGCTTGATGAAGTTAGGAAAAAATATGAGAATAGATGGTATCGTACTGCATGGGTTCAGTCACTAATCTCTTTAGTGGTTATTAGTTTGATTCTTGTTATGCTAAATAATGTCATAAATTGGTGTAAAATAGATATATCTCCGCCATTTGATATAACAATTTTAAAAGAGGGTGAGTGTATAAATGAACAGCCATAATAAGCTGTTTTTTATTTGTTGATAACTCAATATTTGACATATTTTATAGATAATGATATTATCACTCATATATAGAGAGTGATAAATTGACCTATATATGGATGAGCGAAAACAACAGATCCTTCGACTGATAGTCGAGCATTATATCGCTCAAGCTGAGGCTGTCGGGTCGAAATTTTTGGTGGAAGATAGTGGGCTTGAAGTGAGTGCGCCGACTGTACGAAATGAGATGCGAGAGCTCGAGGAACAGGGGTATCTCACCCATCCTCATACCTCATCAGGGCGTATTCCAACTGAAAAAGGTTATATATATTATGTAGAAAATTTGATGACCATAAAGTTTTTGGATAAGTCTGTGATCAGTGAGATGGAAAAAGTAGTGGAAGGAGTAGAAGAATATCGACAGCGCGTAAAAAATATTGCAAAATATATTGCCGAAAAAGTGCAAGGTGCTATTATCGTCGCATTTGATGAAGATACGATTTATTACACCGGTATTAGTAATATGTTTTCTCAGCCTGAATTTCGAGATTATGCATACGCCGTAAAAGTATCAAGTATTTTTGACAAATGTGAGAAGCGGATTGAGATGATGTATGAATTGTTTAGTTCTGAAAAACCATCTATTTTGATAGGTGAGCAAAATCCATTTGGATCGATGTGTGGGCTTGTTGGTGGAAGACTTGATGAGAAGACCGCGTTTACAATTTTGGGGCCGACGAGAATGAATTATGAACTCGGGTCAGCGATTGTATCGTATCTTCAAAAAGGAAAGAACTAACAACTAACATACAAATTACAAATTTTACAAATATACAAATATAAGGAATTTATATAGTTAAAAAAATATGATGAATAAAAAAAAAAAATCGGGATATTTCAGTCATCACTGGGGTTTTTGTTCAAAATGAGAATGACGAAATATTATTTGTTAAAATGCCAAAGTGGCAAGATAAATGGGGTATACCTGGTGGACACGTTGATCGAAATGAAGAAGTTAAGGTTTGTGCATTGCGTGAGTTGGAAGAAGAAACAGGAATTAAAGCAGATGACGCAGAATTTATATGTTTTAGTGAAAGTATTGAACCGGAAGATTATCACAAGAAAAAACATTTTGTTGCATTACAGTATCGAGTGTTGGTTAAGGGTAGACCTGAGTTGAAATTGGAAGAAAGAGAAATTTCAGAATATCGATGGATGACTTTGGATGAGGCACGTAAACAAGATGATCTCAATTCATTTACTCGTAAAACTTTGGATCAGTTGGTTGACGAAGAAAAATGTTTGTCTTGTGAAACCTACAAACAAGGCTGGGTGCGCGCACAAGCAGATTACCAAAATTTACAAAAAGAAATAAGTGAACAACGCGGAACTTGGATCAAAATGAGTGAACTTCAAATACTTGAAGAATTTATTCCAGTGTATGACAATTTCAAAAAAGCCTTTGCAACTAGTGACACGGATACGCAGATGAACGCTGATGACGCAGATAACGCGGATGTTAAAAAAATGGTGAATTGGAAAAAAGGAATAGAATATATTATGAAACAATTCTGGAAAGTACTCGCAGATCATGATATCGAAGAGATAAAAACATTCGGAGAAAAATTTGATACACGATTGCATGAAGCGGTGAGTGAAGAAGATTCTGACCAGGAAGAGGGTGTGGTTTTGAGAGAGGTGGATGGAGGATATATGCTTAAAAATAAAGTTATTAAAGTTGCAAAAGTTATCGTGTCTAAATAAAATTTAGGATACGAAATACGAACAGTACGAAATTACGAAAGTGTTTGGTGTTCGTAATTTCGTAAATTTCGTATTTCGTATCCAAATCGTATTTCGTATCCAATATATTATCTTTAATTCATCGAACCTACAACACACATTGTATGTTCGTAATAGGAGAATCATATGTTACCTAGAATTTGGGATCCATTTGTGGAGATGGAAGAAATGATGCGAAATCTTCCAGCTCTTGGTAGTAATCAGGTATCGCTTCAAAAGGGATTTGTCCCGGCGATGGATGTGTATGATGAAAAAGATGCAATTGTGGTCGAGACTTCACTTGCAGGAGTGAGTCCAAAAGATATTTCTGTGAGTGTCGAAAATGGGGTGCTCACGGTGCAGGGTATGAGTAAAAAAGAACATGAAGTGGAAGAAAAAAATTATTATCGAAAAGAAGTACGAAGTGGATCATTTTTCCGTCAGATGCAACTTCCTACACCAGTTAAGGAAAATAATGTATCTGCGGAATTTGAAGATGGAGTTTTGAAGATTCGTTGTCCAAAGGCAAGTCCTGGTCAGTCAAAGAAAATTCCGGTAGAGATTAAAAAGAAGCTAAATGGGAATAACAAGAAATAAGTTTATCCATTCAGTTGGTCGATCTTCCGGTCTGTACAACTGGAGGATTGATTACTGAGGGGGTAAGATGCAATTTACAATTTATCCACAGATATTGACAAACGGGTGGTTATGGTGTATAGTAACATTAGCTAAAACCACCCACTCTGTCCCGTAAGGGACACGGTGGGGTTTTTGTTTAATAAGGTTTTTTATGAATAAGATAAAGAGGGTAATGATATTCATCGATGGAAGTAATTTTTATTTCAAAATGAAGTCATTGGGTATACGAAATCTTAAAAAATATGGATATCATAAGTTGTGTGAGAATTTGTCTGGAAATAGAGAAATAGCAAGTATTGGATATTATATAGGTGTAGTACGTGCAAAGCCGAATGATGAGAAGGGTCAAAAATTGAGAAAAAATCAAGTTGATTTATTCAATCATCTTCGAAACGAGAATGTGTTTGTGTATAAAGGATATCTGATGAAAAATGATGGTGTATATCATGAAAAAGGTGTTGATGTAAAAATTGCAGCAAAACAACTTGGAAAAAGTGTAGAGTATGTTGGGTTTGGACATCAACCGTCGCTTGCGTTGGTCAGTGCTGCATCGAGATCTCGATTATTGTTGGTGGAGGAGTTGGAGAAGTTTGTGTTTGAAACATAAAAAAATCTCCTCAAAAAAGAGAAGATTGTTTTCATCGATTCCTCTTAACAAGGAATGTGGTTCGCAAATTGATAACTAAAAGTAGTATAGCATATTATGTATGAATTGTCAAGTTTAAGTGGTAAAGAAGTAAACATGTAACTCAAAGCTTTAGCTTTGACGGCACATATTCAATAAATCCGGCTAACATGAATTTATTAGAAACAAAAATTGAAACTGAACGCTTATTGCTCATTCCTGTTTCTTTGGAATATAAGGAAGATATGTTTCGAGAGTTTACCTCTGAAATTACACAGTTTATGTTTCCAAAGCCTGCGCAAAAAGTTGAGGATGCGGAAATTTTTATAGATGGGGCTCTTGAAAAAATGATAGCCGGAAAAGATTTGGTCTGTATGGTATTAAAAAAGAATGATAGAGAATATCTTGGAAATGCGGGTCTTCATCACATCGATACCACTAAACCAGAACTTGGGATATGGATCAAAAAAAGTGCTCATGGAAATAAGTATGGTAGAGAAGCAATGGAAGCATTAAAAAAGTGGGCAGATGAACATTTGGATTATGAGTATATAAGTTATCCGGTAGATAAGAAAAATATTGCAAGTAGAAAAATTCCTGAGTCGATGGGTGGGGTGGTTGGAAGAGAATATAAATTAACGGGAATGGGTGGTCAAGAGTTGGATGAGGTGGAATATTGGATTTATAAAAATTCCAACTAAAAAATATGTCAGAATTTGCAAAAACTCATCAAACAATTGAAATGTTGCGTAGAAATAAAGAGGTAGAAACACGTGCAAGTTTTGATTTCGATGCGCGGATTTTAGAACTAAAAGGTCAACAAGAAAAAATAGCACAAGTTGATTGTTTAGATGATAAAAAGGTTACTCAAATAGTTGGCGAAATTGAGAAGTCGGGTGAGTCTTTTTTGGTCATGAGAGATACTTTGCAACGGCTAATGAATGAAACAAATTATTTGCACGATTGGATAGAGAGTGGGGTTTTGATAGATATTATGAATGCTGATCTTTCCAATCCACAGGCTAACAAAATGAGCGGTAAACCATGGAATAAAAAGAATATTAGAGGTGATGGTTTATTTGAAGATAAAATGATAGAGGGAAGAGTGTCTGTAAAAGAGAAAGAACCCGAGAATGTTGAGTTTTTATCCGTACTGGCACAAACGGGTGAATTTCCTAAAGCATTACGTGTGTATGGTCATGAGGTCGTGCATTCTTATCAATCAAAACACCAAAGTAAACCCATAAATTTGAGAGGTATCTTAAGTTTTTTAAAGAAACGAATTATTCCTGAAATGCTAAAAATGTATTTTGGCAAGACTGAAAAATGGCAAAAACCTGTTGAGTTGCAGGAAGTACAAGCGAATAGACACTCAAATAATCCTCCAGAAAGAAAAAACCCAAGCGAATTATTTGAGAGATTTGGATCTACTGGTCACAATACTGAAAAAAAACGTCTTAAAAAATCTATAGATTTGGTTGATAAATTTAATGCATTGGGATTTACGGTAGAAGAACTTGGTGAGCTAGTTCAGGATCATGGTGGTTGGGATAAAAGTGTTGAAACTTATCCAAAACTTGAATCTATATTAAAAAAAGAAATGAATAAATTGGGCATAAATGATACAGAATTGGAAAAATTAGTTGAAATAGACAGGCTTGAAAGGGGGGTTGAGCGAGAAAAAGTAAAGAGGATTGTTCAAGAAGAGTTAAAAAAAATTGAAATAAAAAATAAAATTAGTCAAATATAATCATTTAATTTATAAAAGAACGCGGTAAGAAAGATTCTTCACTACGTTCAGAATGACATTATTTATATGGCAAAAATACTCGGAATAGACTTGGGAACAACTAACTCATGTATGGCAATCACCGAAGGTGGTCAGCCTAAGGTACTCGAAAATAAAGAGGGAAATCGTACGACTCCGTCGATGGTGGCGCAGTCTAAGACTGGCGAAATTTTGGTAGGGCAACTTGCAAAGCGACAAGCAATTACCAACCCTGCAAACACGCTTAATTCTATCAAGCGTCTGATTGGTCGCCGACCTAATGACAAAGAAATTGTAGAAATCAAAAAACACGCACCATTTGAAATCGTACCGGATGGCGAACGTGTAAAAGTAAAGATGGGTGGAAAAGATCATACTCCTCAAGAAATCTCAGCAATGATTTTGAGAAAACTCAAGGCTGACGCAGAAGAAAAACTTGGTGAGACAATTACTGAGGCAGTCATCACCGTGCCTGCATACTTTGATGATTCTCAACGTCAAGCGACCAAAGACGCAGGTGAAATCGCAGGGCTCAAAGTCTCTCGTATTATCAATGAACCTACGGCTGCGGCATTTGCATACGGATTTGATAAAAAACAAGATCAAAAAATTGCAGTCTATGACCTTGGTGGTGGAACCTTTGATATTTCGATTCTTGAAATCTCACATGATACTGAGGATGGAAGCTCGACCGTAGAAGTACGCTCGACCAACGGAGACACGCATCTCGGTGGAGATGATTTCGATCAAAAAATTATTGAATATATTTTGGAAGAATTCAAAAAAGTAGAGGGTGTAGATTTGGGCAAAGATCCACTTGCACTTCAACGTGTAAAGGACGCTGCGGAAAAAGCAAAAATCGAGCTTTCTTCAACTCCGGAAACTGAAATTAATGAACCATTTATCACGGCCGGGGCTGAGGGTCCAAAACATTTGAATCTTCGACTTACTCGTGCAAAATTGGAAGAGCTAGTGATGGATTTAGTTGAAAAAACTATGATCCCTACCAAAAAAGCATTAGACGATTCCGGATATAGTAAAGTTGATATTCAAGAAGTAATTTTGGTCGGTGGTATGACTCGTATGCCACTTGTCCAAAAGAAAGTAGAAGAATTTTTTGGCAAAAAACCAAACTCAAGTGTCAATCCTGACGAAGTGGTTGCAATTGGAGCGGCAATCCAAGCGGGACAACTTCAAGGAGATTTGGGAAAAGAAATTTTATTGCTTGATGTGACGCCACTGTCACTTGGTCTTGAAACTCTTGGTGGAGTATCGACCAAAATTATTGAAAAAAACACGACAATTCCGACGAGCAAATCCCAAGTATTTTCTACTGCAGCGGATAATCAGCCAAGTGTAGAAATTCACGTGCTTCAAGGTGAGCGCCAGATGGCTGTGGACAACAAAAGTCTTGGGCGATTCATGCTTGATGGACTTCCTCCAGCTCCTCGTGGCGTGCCACAGGTCGAAGTTACCTTTGATATTGATGCAAACGGAATTTTGAGTGTCAAGGCTGTCGACAAAGCAACGAACAAACAACAGTCTATCCGTATCGAAGCGTCAAGCGGACTATCTGACGCTGAAATCGAACGCATGAAGCAAGAGGGTGAAAAATATGCAGAGGAAGATAAAAAGAAACGTGAAATGATTGATATAAAAAATACTGCTGACACCATGATATATACCACAGAAAAAATGATGAAAGATGTGGAAGAGAAAAAGATTGAAGTTACTGACGATGAGAAAAAGAAAGTAGAAGAAGCTCTCGTTAAAGTTAAAAACTTGAAAGAAAAAGATGACATGGACGCGCTCAAAAAAGCTTCGGAAGAGTTGACTAATGCAGCACAGGCTGTTGGTATGAAGATGTATCAGCAAGAATCTGCTAAAGCCGCGACGGACAAAGCTAAGTCTTCTGAGGGGGGAGAAGAAAAGAAAAAAGACGAAGGCGGGGCAGTCGAAGGCGAAGTAGTAGATGGCGAAGATACCAAATAAATGGTATAGTGGCTTGTATCTTGTATTGAATTAATCAAATCAAAACATGACTATCTTTGACCACTCAAGGATAGTCATCTCTTAATAGTAGCCTAATACTCTTTAAAATATGCAAAAATATTTTTTTGGTCTAGCCGTGTTTATTATCGTGTTGTTTGTAAGTGGCTGTACACATCTGCCTACCGGGGAAGAACAAAATGTTGTTGAAAATACTGACGAGAATCTTGAGACTGATTATCTCGAGACTCCACCACCACCATTTGCTACTATTGAAGACGCATCGATTCTTGTGGGAGCATGGACAGTCCTAGCATGGACAGTCCTAGAAGGTGGGGATTATGAAGAGATAAATTTGTCCGCGGACGGAACATTCTCAACATTTTTATATGACAAGCCTTTTGAAAGTGGTACCTGGAAATTATCGAATGAGGGTTTGACGCTGGATTTTGATTCCTTGAGTGACAAAGTGTATGCAAATGTTGACGCAGAAGAAGGTCTACTTATTTTAGAATCTGCGGATTATTCACAGCGTGAGGTATGGGAGCCAATTAATTAATGTAAAAATTTTGTGCTATGCCGTATATACTTTTGAGTCTTATTTTTTTGCTTGTCGCTACGGGTTGTAGCCATACTCTGCCTCAAACGAAACAGAATATTAATGCCGTATACCCGGAGCAATCGGAATCAATCGACTTGTCTCAACTAAGTCAAGAAAATATCGTGAAGCCTATTTCTTCTGACGATTTGATAGGTGATTGGAATGTGGAAGGCAATACTGATATACAAATTTCAATTCGTGCAGATGGTACTTTTAGTTCTTTTCTCAACCAAAGGCCGATGACTGAAGGTACCTGGACTTTTGTTGTAGGCACTCTCATTCTCAATTCTGATGCATTTGGAAAAGAGATATATGTGGGCGCAACACGAAATGGAGAAAAAATTATGTTTCAAACAGATGGGGGAGAAGAGGTGTGGACACGGATTTGACACTTTACCACTTTACACATGCTATCACAATAATTTGAGAATCAGATACAATTAAAATATGGATCAAGAAAATAAAAAAATTCAAATCAAAGCGCAAGATGAAGTGCTTGCAGGTAAGTATGCAAACATTGCACAAGTCTCACACACCAAAGAAGAATTTGTGCTGGATTTTATGAGTGTTTTTCCTCCAGTAGGGACACTTAATTCACGGGTGATTATGAGTCCGGGGCATTTCAAGCGGATGATTACAGCGATGCAGGATAATTTGCAGAAGTATGAATCGCAGTTTGGGCAAATTAATAAAGCGGAAGATCCTGGGACGGTGTATGGGTTTCCGGTTAAGTGATCACATATCACATACCACGTAACACATAACAAATAATATTATGTATAAAGAGAGGTACCATAATAGACTAAAGAAATTGATTGAAGAGTATATAACGATTGGGTATTCCGTGGTGAAGAAGTTTCCGTTGGATGAAAAGTATGGTATGACATCTCAAGTTAAGCGAGCAATGATTTCTATCATGTTAAATTACGTTGAAGGATTCGCTCGAAGTAAAAAGAAAGTAATGTTAAATTTTTATGAAATTTCCTATGGTTCTCTTCAAGAATCTATAACTATCTTTTATTTTGCAACAAAATTTTTATTTATAACGACAACGGAGTACATGCAACTTTACAAAATTAAAGAAGAAATTGCCAAAATGTTGTGGAGTAGCATTGAAGGCTTGCGTAAAGATTGTGAAGTTGATATGTGATACGTGTTATGTGTTATGTGAATTATGGCAAAAGACTATTACAAAATACTTGGTGTAGAGAAAAACGCATCTTCAGACGAAATAAAAAAAGCCTTCCGAAAACTCGCACACAAACATCATCCTGACAAACAAGGCGGTGACGAAGCGAAGTTCAAAGAAATCAATGAAGCATTTCAAGTCTTGGGAGATGAGACCAAGCGTAAACAGTACGATCAGTTCGGCGCGGATTTTGCACAACAGGGTGGTTTTGGTGGTGGTATGAATTGGGAAGACTTCATGAATGCGACTCGTGGTGGAGGTGGTGGTTTTCAGGGCGGAGATTTTGGGGGAATTGATCTCGGAGATTTGTTTGGAGACATGTTTGGATTTGGTGGCGGACGACGAACGCAGTCACGCAGACAACGTCGGGGAAATGATGTGCAAGTCGATGTTGAGTTAGAGTTTCGTGAAGCAGTATTTGGAGTAGAAAAAGATATTACACTCACCAAAAATAATGCCTGTGATGTGTGTAGTGGCAGTGGTGCTGAGCCAGGATCACAGACAAAGACTTGCGGTGATTGTAATGGACAAGGACAAGTGCGTCATGTCCAGCAGACCATACTTGGTGCGATGCAACAAGTGATCACATGTTCGACATGTCAGGGTCTTGGGACTGTGCCTGAAAAAATGTGTAAACATTGTGGCGGAGACGGAATCGTGCGAAGTCAGGCGACCTATAAAGTAAAAATTCCAGCGGGGATTTCTGAAGGTGAAGCGATTCGACTTACTGGAAAAGGTGAAGCTGCGGGGACTGGTGGAGTTTCGGGTGATTTATTTGTGCGCGTCCATGTGCGTGCGGAAAAAGGATTTGAGCGCGATGGAGATGATATCTATACTGAAATTCACATCACCTATCCACAAGCAGTGCTTGGTGACAAAGTCGAGATTGCTACACTTGAGGGGGCAAAGAAATTGGTAATTCCCGAAGGCACTCAGTCACACCAGCAATTCAAACTCAAGGGGCTCGGTGTGCCACATTTGCATCATGGTGGACAAGGGGATCAGTATGTCAAAGTAATTGTCGACGTGCCAAAAAAGATTAGTAGGAAGGGGAGGAAGATGCTTGAAGAGTTACAGAACGAATTATAATTTTGAGGATTTAAAAACAGTGTATTTTTAATACATTGTTTTTGTTTTTAAAATAGAACACACATTACCATAATGACCATAATTTACCAAAATACTTGTCAAGGGTGGTGAGTAGTTACTTTATTTTTTTGACTAGTATATTCGTTAGTCCAAATTTTTTTTCTAAATTCTGGTTTTTGTCCAAAATTAAATAATAACCCGTGTTCAATTTTTGTAGCACGTAGATAATTCAACAACTGTGCTTCATGTGCCTCACATAAATTTTCTGCAGCTTTTATTTCAATAATCAATACATTTTCTATAATAATGTCTGCAAAGTAGTTGCCAACCTTTATGTCATCATAAAATACATCGATAGGTACTTGTCTTCTTCCGTGCAGACCAAATTTTGGCAACTCAAGGATTAAAGAATTTTCATATACTTTTTCTAAGAAACC
>JACPGR010000062.1 GCA_016182415.1 Candidatus Magasanikiibacteriota bacterium | reverse complement strand
ACCCATTTTTTCCATCACAATTCCCGCATACTCATCAGGAATATCAATCGTAATTTCTTCAAATGGTTCTTGCTTTTTACCAGCTTGTCCTGGTTCCACTGAGTCACCACGAAGTGAGCTTGTCGAAGGGCCTTCTTTGATAATAACTTGTGGTTGTGAAACTTGGAGTTCAAATCCTTCACGTCGCATGGTTTCAAGGAGTACGGCAATATGCATTTCTCCTCGGCCATAAATAATATATTTATCAACCGGAGAAAAATCAATTTTGAGCCCCACATTGACCTCAAGTTCTTTTTCAAGTCGCTCTTTGATTTGTCGTGTGGTCACATACTTTCCATCGCGTCCTGCAAACGGAGAGTTGTTTACAAGTACATTCATCGAAATAGTTGGTTCGTCAATTGTAATAGCCGGCAATGGTTCTTGACTTGTATTTTCACAAATTGTTTCTCCAATATAAATATCAGGAATTCCCGCAATCATGACCAAATCCCCCGCCTGTGCTTGATCTGTATCAATTCGCTCTATTCCTTTGAATGTTTGAATTTTGGTAATATTTCCGGTTCGTGTTTCTCCACTTGGTTGTTTTATCGTAACTTTTGATCCGGTCTTCATAATACCTTCATAAATACGCCCGACTGCAAGACGACCTAAGTAATTGTCATATCCGAGATTGAATGGTTGCATGCGGAAAGGGACAGTGATGTCAGCAGGTGCGGGTGGTACATGCTCAAGAATTGCATCCAAAATTGGCTTGAGATCTACTGCAGTGTCTGCCATATTCTTTTTTGCAAGACCTGCTTTACCATTTGCATACAGTGTGACGAAATTGAGTTGTTCATCATTGGCACCTAGATCCATGAATAACTCAAGCACCTGATCATGCGCACGATCGACGTCCGCTGCTGGGGGCCTTCTTGTGCGTCGACGATGAGAAGTACTGAATCAATTGATCGTAAGACTCGCTCTACTTCTGATCCAAAATCTGCATGACCTGGAGTATCAACAATGTTGATTTTAGTATCTTTATAAAATACTGAAGTGTTTTTTGCATAAATCGTAATACCACGCTCTTTTTCAAGCGCGTTACTATCCATAGTCACATTTTCTTCGGTCACCATCCCTGTCTGACGCATGAGTGCATCGGTAAGTGTCGTCTTGCCATGGTCTACGTGCGCGATGATGGCGATGTTACGAATTTCCATAGGAATATTGTCATCCCGAGCGAGCCCGCAGGCGAGGAGGGATCCCTGCCTGCCGGCAGGCAGGTTTCTTAAGTTAGTTTAACTTTAACAAAACAATACTGTACATCCAAAACCCATTTTTGTCAAGTTTTATACCTTATTTTCGCCGATTTTTTGAAAAATCTACCTGTGCATAAAATCAGACCAAAACATTGACGTCTCTCTCTCTCTTTGCTAAACTCCTCTGTCTGCCGAAACCAAAACAAGAAATACTTGTGAAGGTAGAGGCGTTGACAGAGGAGAAAAAGGTGAAAAAAAATTTCACCGATCTTCAGAATCTCCTAATGGAGAGAGTATGGAAGAGGGAGGGGGTTAACCCTGAACGATTCGAACTGTGGGCGAGAGAAGAGCTCGTCAGAGAGCAGTTCGAGCGAGCGATGGAGATGAGGAAGAAAGGCCAAAAGCCGATTTTCATCATGGATTATGAATCCGTACTTCTGTGTACGGAAGACTGATCTTTTTATCTCCATCCCCAGCGTCAGATCCCCACCCAGGAGACCACCCACTCCCATCTGCCGCTGCCTATTTTTTTGACTTGTGCTGAATTTATCGAAGCAAATCGAAAACATAGGCGGGAGGTTTTTGCAGATGAGAGTGAAATTTAAAAAGAATCGAGACAAAAATCGATTCTTTTTTTTATTTATAAAAATTTGAATTGACATTTAGCAAAAATTATACTATATTTAGCTATATGATATACGATAAAAGCAAACAATCCATCATCGACGATATCACCAAAAAACTCGCTACTCATGATGAGATTATTTGTGCATACATATTTGGTTCTTTTGTAAGCGAAGAGACATTTAGAGACATAGACATTGCTATTCTTATTGATACCAAAAAAGTCTCCGCATCTCAACATTTTGAATATATACTTACACTTGGAGCAGAGTTTAGACTAGCATACCCTATAGATATTATTTTGTTAAACGATGCGCCCGCTCAATTCCAAGCAAATGTATTTCGAGATGGAAAATTGCTTATCAACAAAAATTCTGAACAATTAAGCAACTTAATTGAATCAGCGTCACTAAGTGCAGTGCGTAATGCATCTCTTATTCGTGAATCTACCAAAGCTCTCGCATATGGAACAAACACATAATTCCCTAAATCCAGAAAAGCTCCAAACACGTTTTGAAGAAATTCGTAATTCGCTTACTGAGATAAATACTATTCTCAAACATTCAGATGCAGAAATATTGGAAGACAAAATTATTCTTGCTGCTTTGAAATATCAAATTATCATAATTTTGGAGGCGATGGGAAGTGTATGCATTCATGTCTGTGCCAAAAAACTGCAAAAAGGAGTTACCGAATATGCACAATGTTTTGCACTCTTGTCTGAAGGTAATATCATTGAAGAAAAACTTTCTGTTGAACTGACGAAGATGGCACGCTTTAGAAACATGGTAGTACACCAGTATTGGAAAATCGAAGAAAGCAAAATGATTGCTTACCTGCGCAATAATTTATATGTGGTAGAATCATTTGTCGAAAGTATCTCAAAACTCCTCTAAATTATACATAAAAAAAACATCCCAAATTAATTTTGGGATGTTTTTTATACATGTTTTATGCCTGACTGATTATGATTGAGGCATTTTGCTGTTGATCTACGCTGTTGAACTTTACTTTTACCTGTACCCCATTAGCCCCGGTAAGGACTTTTTCTTCTCCCAAACTGAAATTTAGATATTGCGAATTATTTATTTTTACGATAAGCAAGTTTGAAGAAGCATATATATTGGTGAAACTCATACCCGCGTATGTCACCAGCTGGTTTGGGCATAATGTGTAATATCCATACCCTGATATGGTACTGGCGCATGTTGGCATAAGAGCAGGCGCACTGACATTAGTCAGATGTGTCACTGATGATTTTCCTGTTTTATCGAATACTTTGGCGTAAAAATTATACAACTTGTTATAGATCAAATTACTAAGCGTAAAGGCTTTACTTACTTGTTTTGCATTACTATTCTGATCATCCCATGCAAACACCTGTCCATTGTACCCATATCCATAACTATAGACTTCCATTCTAGTTACCGGAGAACTCGCGTCGCTTCCACCGACTTTCATCGTAAGATCAAAATTATTTGTTTTTAAATTTTTGTGTTCAACATTTAGTGTTGCGATAGGGTTGTCGGTATCTACATAAACAACTGAATCATGTCGTAGACTACTAAGATAGACGGTCTGCACATTGCCTGCTGAGTCATATACATTGGCATATAGACTATAAGTAGTATTATATTTCAGATTTTTAATTTCAAAATTCTTTGTTACATGTTTTGCAGAAGTAAGTTCACTCCAGCTAAATGTCTTGTACCAACCGGCATATCCTTGTTCACTGATGAATACCTCAATTTTATTTACCGCAGAACTTGCATCAGTACCGCTGACTTGAATATTGGCACTATATACTTGATTACTTGTCAAATTTTTATTTATCAAACTTAAAGTTGCGACCGGTTTGGTCGTGTCTTGGATTGGTGCAGGCGCACTTATTGTATTCCACTCTACCTTATACATCGTATTTGATACACAAGTCAAATTATAATTCCTCAAGCCGTGACCCGCGTCTCGAATACCATT
>JACPGR010000059.1 GCA_016182415.1 Candidatus Magasanikiibacteriota bacterium | reverse complement strand
GGGTTTCATCCCCGAGATTTCCGTGCGGGAGATACTGCATTGATTGACGAAATAAAACGTACAGGGGTTCAAATACTCTAAATAATCCACTTATCCACACCCACCCTTGACACCACTGCACAATAGTGTTTTACTATTGTGCTTTTATATTTTTTTGTCTATAGTAAGACTATATACGTACCTTACTATTTTTTTATGAATAATCGAATTTTATATTTCGGGATTAGTCTCTTAATGGGAAGTTTCCTCTTGGTTGCAATTCCAGTGAGGGGGGTAGAATTGAATACATTAGGAGCATCCACCTATATTGGTGGCAATTATTATGATTCCATTGCGGGTATGGCCATGGATAGCGCGAAAAATGTATATCTCGTAGGAACGGCCTCTGATCAATCATTTCCAACTACTCCAGGCGCTTATGATACAAGTCATTCTTCAAATCCACAGAATGTAGATATTTTTGTAGCGAAATTTTCACCGGATTTATCACAGTTACTGGCTTCGACTTTTATCGGCAGTTCCGGATTTGAACAACCACATGGGATTGTTATTGATACATTGGGAAATGTGTTTATTTCTGCCTACACCTATAATTCAGATTTTCCCGTGACGAATGGAGCCTATGATACGTCCTTTAATGGTGCTAGTGAGATCGTCATAGCCAAATTTTCTGCTGATTTAAAAACATTAAAAGCCTCAACTTTTCTTGGTGGCGTAGCTAATGAAAGCGAACCACTCATTGCTCTTGATTCTTCTGGGAATGTCTATATCTCTGGGTTAACCGCAAGTAATAATTTCCCAATTTTAGCTGGTTCTTATGATTCGACTTTTGACTCAAAGGTTACGTCAGGATTTATCGCTAAATTTTCTTCCTCTTTGAATTCGCTCTTGGCATCGACCTATGTTGACGGTGGACAATTTTATTCCTTAGCGATCGATGCAATTAATAATGTATATATTGGGGGACATGCTAATACTAAGATTGACCCGACTGGTAGCGGGTATGATCAAGCTCTCAATGGGGCAAATGATGGGGTGATAGCAAAATATAACGCCTCATTAAGTTCTCTGTTAAGTTGGTCCTTTCTTGGTGGTTCTGACACTGAAACAATTAAAGATATCGCATTTGATTCTCTTCTTAATGTATATGTAATCGGCGGGACGAATAGTAATAATTTTCCTGTGACGAATGGATCCTATGATACCAGCAGTAATGGAATGACAGACGTCTTTGTTTCAAAATTTTCTTCAAATCTGAAAAATCTTATAGCTTCAACCTACATTGGCGGAACAAAATCTCAAGTGGGAATGAGTATTGTCCTTGATGGCGCCAATGTAGTTTATGTAACTGGAGATACAGATAGTGTCAATTTTCCGATTACAGTCGGCGCGTATGACACAACGGCGAATGATGGTGATATATTTCTTAGTAGCTTGTCTTCGGAATTAAATTCTTTGCTTTCGTCAACTTACATCGGAGGTAAATCTGTTGTCGGGATAGAAGGCTATCAAGGAAGTACTCCAGTTGCTTTAGAATTTGGTTTAAATGGATCTTTATACATTGCGGGTATTACTGGAAGTTCTTTCTTTCCTACCACACTGGGAGCATACGATACAGGACTTGGTGTAGATGGGTGGGCAAGCGGTGAAGACGGATTTGTAGTGTATTTTTCTGGCGTTACTTCCAATCCACCTTTGCCTATCAGCAAAACACTTCCGCTATCAACCCTAAATACGCAAATTAAATCCAATGAAGTAACATCTTTTACTGTGTTTACAAAATTACCTGCTACATTTATTTCAAAATTGGTGAGTGTTCAAGAAACAGAAAAAGAAATTAAAATTTCCCCTGTGAAAATCAAAACAGAAAATAATCAAACAACCCTATTGTTTAGTTTTAAGGGAATTTCATCCGGTGTGTATCAATTGCGCCTAGTTGATGTGAATGGAACAATTCTGGCTGAAAGTCTTCCGCTTACTTTCAAGGAACCAACACTAACATATCTCATTTCAGTTAATTCTTTCACTTCTCAAGACCAACCAGTAGCTATAGTCAATATCTATCCTGGATTTCCGGCGTATGAAAAATTAACGAATGGAACATACCAAATACAGTGGGTGAATGAACAAAATAATCCGGTAACTCTTACTCCCATCAGCGTCCCTCAAAAAAAATTTTCATTGATTCTTTCATATACCTATCAAACTTCAAGTCTCATACCTGGTATATATATAATTCAATTGTATGATACGGTAACCAAGTCTATTTTGGCTTCAAAACAAATGACTGTGGTGGTTAAAATCAACGCCACTGCCCCGATGTCTAGTAATATAAGGTCAAGTCCTGGGCCGATATCGACAATACGACCTACCCCATTATCGACCTCTTTGCCCATATCAACGAGAACGCCTAGTATTACACCATCAAGCCCATCGGCTAGTAGTGCTTCTCGGTCTGCGGCGCGTGATTAATGCCTTTTGTTATTTGTATTACTAACCATGTATTATTATTTTATGTCCAAACGATCTATTTACTGTGGAATGTTAGTATGTATTTTAAGTTTTTTTATTTTCACTAAGGTTTCTGCGGCGGAATTAACCACGCTAAACGCTTCAACATATCTCGGTGGTTTTCTTTTTGAACAAATTTCTGGGGTTGCATCTGATGCAAGTGGACAGGTATATGTGGTTGGAAGAACTGTATCAGGTATGATCGATTTTCCAGTTACTAATGGCGCATATGATCAAACCGTGAATGATCCGATGAACGGAGATATATTTATCGCAAAATTTTCTCCGGATCTCTCGACATTGATAGCTTCAACGTATCTAGGTGGTTCAGGATT
This sequence comes from Candidatus Magasanikiibacteriota bacterium, assembly GCA_016182415.1. Classification (GTDB taxonomy): domain Bacteria; phylum Patescibacteriota; class Patescibacteriia; order Magasanikbacterales; family UBA922; genus JACPGR01. The sequence continues at coordinate 5,268 of JACPGR010000059.1, read as the reverse complement.
TGAACAAGCCCTTGCAGTCTTCATCGACTCTGCCGGTACTGTATATGTGGGAGGAGACACATCAAGTAGCAATTTTCCTACCTTAAATGGGGTTGATATCACATCAAATGGGAATGGAGACATATTTGTCGCGAAACTGACAGCTGATCTTTCTAATCTGCTCGCGGCATCCTACGTTGGCGGCAGTGCATATGATTCACTTACCGCCATGAGTATGGATAACAATGGCGATGTGGTGATTGCCGGTTATACGGGTAGCATAAATTTTCCGACGACAGCTCTCGGTTATGACACTACCTATAATGGTGGCGGAAATGATGGATTTGTTACTAAATTCTCTTCAAATCTTTCTACTATATTGGCCTCTACCTATCTGGGCGGAGTAGATGGAGAAGAAATAAATTCAATCCTAATTAATGTATCAGGAGATGTCTATGTGGCGGGAATAACCGGATCAACAAATTTTCCGACGACAGCTCTCGGTTATGACACTACCTATAATGGTGGCGGAAATGATGGATTTGTTACTAAATTCTCTTCAAATCTTTCTACTATATTGGCCTCTACCTATCTGGGCGGAAATGGAGTTTTAGGTGATACGATAAAATCCTCGGTGATTGATTCAAATGGTAACATATACGTTGCTGGTACAAGTGATTCAAAAAATTTTCCCGTTATTAGCGGTACTTCCGGTTCAGGTGCTTTTATTACAAAGTTTTCTGGGGATCTTTCCAGTCCGATACTTGCGTCAACTTTTTTAGGTTCTTCACCGTTTGATATGATCAATAAAATTCTTCTTAATGAAACATTAAATAGTATCTATGCCATCGGAATCGTGTATGATTCATTGGAATTTCCTTCAATTTTTCCCGTCAGCGTCGGAGCGTATGATATGAGTTATAATGGCGGAGCGTATGATGGTTTTTTGGCCACAGTATCCACCAATCTTGATTCCATATTGGTAGCCACCTATCTGGGTGGATCGGATATTGACTTTATAGAAAATGCCGTTTTCGGTTCTCAGGGAGGATTATACGTTGGGGGGTATACCTATTCAGAAAATTTTCCGGTAACTAATAGCGCGTATGATACAAGTTATGGCGGAGGGGTTGATGCATTTATTACTCTCTTTTCTTCGTCCATGAGTAAACCACAACCAATTAGTTATCCATTGCCAGTAACTTCCAAGAACATGGAATATACAAAAGGCGAAACAATGGAATTTACATTCTCCGGCTTACTTGAGGATCCAATTCAATTTCATTTCATAAATACCAGTAATAATCAGGTATTTATTGTCGAACCTCTTCTGCCGATAGAGTCAACACTAGAAACCAGCACCTATTTATTTTCGTCTCTATCACTACCTCCCGCAACGTATATATTAAAATTTATCGGGAATACTGGTCAAATTATCTCAGAAAGCAGTCCATTCACCGTAAACGCATTTGCCTACCCAAAATTAACCTATCTGGTAACACCAGATATAAATCCGATTTCTCAAGGGGCTTCGGCTGTAATTACCATATCTCCCGGAATGCTTATTTTAAACCGACTGGTGAATGGAACCTACCAGGTACGATGGATGAATAGTAATGGAATTGATGTTACGCCCAGTCTTTTGTTTGGACCAACAAAGAGCTCTTCATCATCGATATCATATACATACACTACTGACAGTTTGCCAACAGGCAGCTATGTAGTTCAATTATATAATTCAGTCTCGAATAACATCATTGGCAGAACAAATATTACTGTTCGATTGGATAAAAAATAATCATAGTGAATAGTATATACTAAGAGATCTTTTACAGGATCTCTTTATGTTATTTGTGTCTTGAGTAATACTAAAATTTTATGTATAATTATATTCAAGGAGATATGCTTAATTTAGCATTTGAAGATAATGAATTATTTATTTTTTATGCAAAGGAAAAAAGTGCTGTTTATAACAATTGTAATACTCATATTATTTTTTTTAATATCAGAAATTACTATAAAAAAATTTTTTTCTTCGTCGAGAAACAATGTAGAAGATCCAATTGATCAAAAACAAGAAGAAATAATAAAAAAACAGTTAGAACAAACAATCCAAAATCCCTTTTTTATCAAAAATGAAGGACAAGCACCACAAGATATACAGTATTATTTTCAAGGAAAAAATTCATCGGTTTATTTTACTAATCATGGACTTGTCTTCCAAAATTTTTATAAAACAAACACTGAATCAGATGACGGATCTGAGATTTCGAGTTCCACTGTTCGAGAAGTCACCTATCTCATGCGATTTATCGATTCCTCTGAAGATAACATGATCAGCGCTGAAGATGAACAGCCGAGTACTGTAAATTATATAGTTGGAACAAAAAACATACCTAACATTAAAACATATGGTCGAATTATATATAGAAATATTTATCCATCTATAGATGTTGAATTTCTATTTGATAAGGCTCTTCTTAAATATACTTTTATTGTTCATCCTGGTGGTGATCCAGAAAATATTGCATTTTTGTTTGAAGGTGTACAAGGCATCGAAATCAGTCCGCAAGAGGCTTTACGTGTTTCTACACCAGCTGAAATAATTGAACATCAAGCACCTTATACGTATCAATATAATAAAACAGGTGAAAAAAGAAATATTAAAAGCCACTATGTGATACAAAAGGATGAAAAAATTGTGCGATTTATGATTGATGAGAATTATGACAAAAGCAATCAGTTAATTATTGATCCGATTTTTTCTAGGTTGTCAGCATCTACATTTATCGGTGGATCCGGCAACGATAGTATTCTAGCCATGACGCGTGATACTGACGGTAATATTATTTTGGCAGGAAAAACCAGTTCCTCAAATTTTCCCACTTCGGTTGAAGCCTACGATACCAGTTATAATACCTGCGAAGCCGGTTGTGGGACTGATGATGCATTTATTACAAAAATTTCATCCTCTCTGATGGAATCACCAAGTGTCTCCACCTATTTAGGCGGTAGATTAGGTAATGATAGTATTAATTCTATATTAGTGAATGATGAAGGAAATATCGTTGTGGCTGGGTATACACAAAGCAGTGATTTTCCTATCACCGGCGGAGCCTATGATACATCTCTTGGCGGAACACAAGATGGTTTTATTACAATTTTCTCGTCAAATTTAGCAACTCCGCTAATTGCTTCCACTGTGCTCGGCGGTTCAGACGAGGATACTATTTCAGATATAGCGTTTGACTCTTCAGGAAGTATATACATCGCAGGTTATTCTACGAGTAATGATTTTCCTACAACCACATCAAGATATGGTGTCGGAGGTAATTCCGATGGTTTTTTGGTTAAATTGTCATCTAATCTTAGTAATTTGTCAGCCGGGGTGATGATTGGGGGATCAGCAACTGATTCTGTGCTTGGTCTTGCTCTAGACAGTTCTTTCACTGCTTATTTGGTCGGTTCTACAGATAGTTCTAACTTTCCGACTAGTTCAGACGCTGTATTTAGCACAATGCCAGCCCTACAAACAAGTGGTTTTGTATCTAAAATATCTTCAAATTTAACTTCACTTTCTGCCTCCACCTATATTGGTGGTGGACAAATAAGTATGTCAAATGATGTAGTAATTTCAACTGATGGTAATTTTATTTTTGTAGTTGGCAAAACTCAAAGTGATGAACTAATGTTTCCTTTTCCAGTGACTGTTGGCGCATATGATACAACAATCGCAGGAAATGATGCATATATAGCAAAATTTAACTCAGGACTCACTTCATTGTCAGCTGCAACGTTTCTAGGTGGTGATAGTACAGATGAAGGAAATAAAATTTTATTTGATTCAACTGAAAATATTATTATTGTTGGTTCTACTCAAAGTAATGATTTTCCAACTAGCACTGGTGCATATCAGACAAGCTTAAATGGGGAAGAAGATGCATTTATCAGTAAATTTTCATCAAATCTTTCTACGTTAGTCGCTTCTACATTTTTGGGAGGTTCTGGTAACAACGATACGGGTATTTGTGTTGCAACTACAACATTAGATAGATTATATGTAGCAGGAGTTGCATCTTCAGCAGATTTTCCTACAACAATAGGAGCTTATGATACATCAACAAATGGGGGTACTGACATATTTGTTTCTTTAATTGATTCCAACACCTCCCCCACCCTCACCACCTCCACCCCCTCCCAAACCACCTCCTCCACGGTTACAGTCTCAACAACGATTGCAGACACTGACAATGAGATTACCTCGCTGACAGTCGAACACTCGACCAATGGGACCACGTGGACCAGTTCAACCTTGGGTACCGTAACTCCGAGCGAAGGTGCGGTCTCTACGCTTGTTGGTCGGAGCCACGGTATTTGGAGTCGGAAGTATTAGTGGTATTGATACAGATAGTGCAAGTACTGACCCAGATTACACAGTAAATTTAACGATTATCTGGAACATCGAAACCGACTTACCCAACACCTCTACCTCTACGGTCTATGTTCGCTTTACGCCAAATGACGGAACGGAAAACGGTTCGATTGCTACGAGCTCACTCTTCGCTATCGACACCGCTGACCCCAGCGTCCCGGGAAATCTCACGGTCAATACGCTTACGTCATCTACCATTACTTTAGTCAATACAAAATTCACTATGATACCAACGCGAGTGTCTCAACGGCAGACACAGCGTTTACTTCAAGCACTGATTCAAATCTAGGTAGTAGTACCTTTGGAGGTGCAACAACAAGTAGTGTGTTTGCTGGGTTAACGCCAAACACGGTGTATTACTTCAATCTCTTTACATACGATACCTGGGGTTTTAATACGTCTTCTGCAAGTGAGATTTCTACTACAACCTTGGCAGCTCTTCCCACCGCTCTCTCCTCCTCAGGTATTACCCAAACTGCCGCGACCATCAGCTGGCTTGCCAATGATAACCCGGACGGCACGGAGTATTATGCTGAGAACAGCAACAACGAAAGCATGAACTCCGGTGGCTGGATTACAACGCAAACCCATACCTTTGACAACCTGAGTTGTGGTACGAGCTACAGTTTTCATGTCAAAGCACGAAATAGCGCAGGTGTGGAAACAGTAGACTGGTCTATAGAACTGGGAGTCTCCACAAGTGCCTGTGATACACAAGGTGGCGGAGCTATTCCACCAGGGGACAATCCTCCCACGCCGCCTCCACCAATAGATCTTCCTTTGTTTGAGCCCTGCGACCCTACTCTAGATCCGTCCTGTATCTGCAATCCATATACCGATGTATGCACCCCAGAAGA
>JACPGR010000058.1 GCA_016182415.1 Candidatus Magasanikiibacteriota bacterium | reverse complement strand
GTCGCGGGTTCGAATTCTTTAAAAAACAATTTTGTAGTTAATATGTTATGACCCTGTAGCTCAGTTGGTAGAGCAGCAGCCTTTTAAGCTGATGGTCGCGGGTTCGAATCCCGCCGGGGTCACTATTTTTACAAGGAGGGTATGTTTACGACATACGTCATCAAAAATGATATAGACGAAATTTATATAGGTCAAACTGATGACCTATTTTTACGCCTAAAAAGACACAATGGTGAGTTACCAACAAAAAATACATCATACACACATAAACATAAAAATGGAGAATGGAATATAGTTTTAACTGAAGAATTTGAAACACGTAGGGATGCCATGAAACGTGAAAAACAGTTAAAAAGTTCACGAGGCAGAGTTTATATAAGAGAGATAATAACTAGACAAAAATTAAAATAGTGAACCCCTGTAGCTCAACCGGTAGACCCGTCCCGATTTAAATCGGGGATGGTCGTGGGTTCGAATCCCACCAGGGTCACTATTTTTACAAGGAGGGTATGTTTACGACATACGTCATCAAAAATTTTTTATAAAATTTATCTAAATCTAGCCAATTTTTTATAGTCATTGACAATGACTATAATGAATAGTATAATACTCAACACTAATGAATATAACTTAGCCTATGAGTTTTCCACAAACAATTCTAAAGGATATTTTACTCGACCAACAGAGGTATTTGACAAATGAAAAAAAATCAATACGAAGAGACCTTCTTGGAGAAATTTCAACGAATATTTTTGATCCAACAATTGTGGTAATCACTGGACTACGACGGGTTGGTAAATCAACTTTACTGCGACAAATCATGAATGTACTCGAACAAGACAGCTACTATTATTGCAACTTCGAGGATGAACGTTTTCTAGACTTTAAAGCATCCAATTTTTCTTTATTGCTACAAAGTTGCATTGAACTATTTGGTGAACGAAAAACCATATTCTTTGACGAAGTCCAAAATATATCAGGTTGGGAACGTTTTGTTCGCAGATTACACGACAGCGGGTATAAATGCTTTATCACAGGATCCAATGCAAGTTTACTCAGTCGGGAACTTGGGACAAAGCTCACAGGTCGCTACGTTGCCTATACGCTATATCCTTTTTCATTCTCTGAATATCTCCGCACCACCAATAATCCACCCACAACCACACTTCTTGATACAACAACCAGAGCCAATCTTTCCTCATTATTTTCAATATATTCCAAAGATGGTGGCATGCCAGAATACATACAATACAAAAATCCAGATGCGCTAAAAACTGTCTATGACAGTGTCCTCTACAGAGATATTATGGTACGTTATAATATTCGAGATGAACGGACACTTCGCGAACTTTCTTTATATTGCATGAGCAATATTGGTAGTAAACTATCCTATACGGGTGTACAAAAAATGTTTGAACTTGGCAGTCCAAATACAGTGCACAGTTATGTAAATCACCTGGAACAAAGCTACTTACTATTTCTTCTTCGTAGATATGATCCATCATTAAAAAAACAACTGAGAGAAAATAAGAAATGTTATAGTATAGATCCAGGACTAGCAGGTCTGGTTGGATTTCGATTTTCAGAAAATAGTGGAAGAATGCTTGAAAACATTATATATCTTGAATTACTGCGCAGAAAAAAAGAAGTGTATTTTTATATCACAGATAAAAAACAAGAGATTGACTTCATTACACGAGAAGGAAAGGCTATTACAGGATGTGTACAAGTATCATGGGAAATGGAACAAAAAAAAACTAAGAATCGGGAAATACTTCCACTTATACAAGCACTACGCGATTTTAATCTACAAAAAGGAACCATCATTACATCATCTCTTAGAGAAGAAATAAAGACTGACGGAAAAACAATCGAATGTGTGCCAGCGTATGAATGGCTATTGCGAACTGACAAATAATCAAGCCCATCTACTAAAAAACTCTACAAATTGTTTTCAACCGCGCCAACCAGAATCCACAAAAAATCACATCTTCCAAGGTGATTTTTTAATTTAATAATCTTTATTCTTCATTCTTGAATCTTAAATCCTACTCCTTCCTCCCCGCGCGCTTTCGATCATTCTCTGTTAGCAATTGTTTTCGAATACGGATACTATGTGGAGTGATTTCAAGATACTCATCTTCTGCCATCATTTCAAGACCTCGTTCAAGCGTTACTTCGATTGGTGGAGTGAGATTGAGCGCATCGTCTGTACCACTGGCACGCATATTGGTAAGCTGTTTTCCTTTGATTGGGTTTACCGCCATGTCGTCGCCTTTTGAGGCATTACCAATGACCATGCCCTCATATACTTCGACATTTGGGCCAATATATAAGTCCCCACGACTTTGTAGATTCGCAAGTGAATATCCAAGCGCTTTTCCATTTTCCATAGAAATCATCGAGCCTACACTTCGTTTTTCAATAGTTCCTACATAATCTCGAAATCCTATCACCTGACTACACAAAATTCCTTCTCCTCGAGTGTCCATGATAAATTGTCCGCGATATCCGAGAAGTCCACGAGATGGAATTTCAAACATAATACGAGTTTGTCCATCTTTACTACTCATGTGTGTAGTAATTCCTTTTCGTTTACCCATTTTTTCCATCACAATTCCCGCATACTCATCAGGAATATCAATCGTAATTTCTTCAAATGGTTCTTGCTTTTTACCAGCTTGTCCTGGTTCCACTGAGTCACCACGAAGTGAGCTTGTCGAAGGGCCTTCTTTGAT
>JACPGR010000007.1 GCA_016182415.1 Candidatus Magasanikiibacteriota bacterium | reverse complement strand
TATCAAAACTATTGACCCAAATAAATTACTTAAAATTAATTCAATTTTTTCTTTCGTTATTTTTTCCATTAGTTTTTCTCGATGGAAATCATATGGTACACTAAATTGTACGACATTATTTTCAATTTGAATGAACTCTGCCATTTTCAAAATAAATACAAGTGAAGGTGTTTGAACTTCAATTTCTTTAAGGCAGTCACCCCATTTTGATTCAAATGTTTTTTGGTCAATTGATCGTGTATTGGCTCCTTGCACTATTTCCAGTTGAGATTCCAACTGGGTATCTTTACTATCAGACATGATAGGTGTATTTTTTGTCTCGGCGGCTTGTGGTTGTATCAAAACTTTTTGTGTATCATCATGTATACACCATTCGACTACAAGCATTTCGAGTGGCAGCTGGGGCAGGGGAGATGTTTTGATTTCTCCATTTCGCCTCAGTGTTATATCAATGAGTGTACATATTTCAGATTGAGAAGAAATCGAAACTAATTCTTTTAGCTTTTGACCTGCTTCTTTACTCAAATCTATTTCTTTTTGTGCAAGTTCTATATCGACGCGTGCAATCATAAGTACGCGCATAAATTCTATCAGCTCACGAGTAAAGTGGGGAAGATTCATACCTTGTAGTACCATGTCAGAAATTTGAGCCAATGCATCTCTATCTTGTTTTTTGAGGAGTTTTTCTACAAAATTCATTTGAAGTTCTATCTGAGTAGTAGGTAAAATATATGATGCGGAGTCTATCGTAATATGTGCATCTCCTGCCGCCATGAGCTGGTCTAGGAGGTTGACCGCATCTCGAGCACAGCCTTCGCTTTTTTTGACGATACGTCGGACTACTTCATCGTCAATTTTGATCTGTTCAATTTTTGCAATGTTGTTAATATGTTTGGTCATTTCTTCATCTGATACTTTGTGAAATCCGAAGCGTTGGCACCGTGAAATGATGGTGGCTGGGAGTTTTTGCGAGTCTGTAGTTGCCAAAATAAATACAATATATTTGGGCGGTTCTTCAAGCGTTTTTAGGAGCGCATTGAAGGCGGCTGTGGACAACATATGGACCTCGTCAATGATGAAAATTTTGTACCGTGACATGGTCGGTTTGAATTGCGCGCTGTCGATAATATTCTCACGTACATTATCGACTCCGGTATAGCTTGCAGCATCAATTTCAATCACATCAATAGATCTGCTATTGGTAATTTCTGTACAAGAATTACAGGTATTACAGGGATTTGCTGTTCCTTCTTTTTTGTGTGTACAATTCAAAGATTTGGCTAAAATACGCGCAGTTGTGGTTTTTCCGACCCCTCGTGGACCTGAAAATAGGTAGGCATGGGCGGTTTTATTATTGATAAGCTGATTTGTAAGCGTGATTACAATATGCGCTTGGTCAGTAAGGTGATCAAAGGTCTGTGGTCGGTGTGTATGATAGAGTGCCATAGAATAAAAATACGTCAAAAATGAATAAAAAACCTTCTATTTATACCATAAGTATAGCGCATTTTAGAAGTTACGTAAACTGCGTTTGACCTTTTGTACCTTGTCCTTTTAAAGGAACTGTGTTATACTTAATTCCGTTATAGCAATTTAGCTATTTTACTCATTAATCTAAACACTATGCCACGTAAAGCAAACCCTGCATTGCTCAAGCCACTAAACCTCTCAGCACAGCTTGAGGCAGTGGTCGGAAAAGGTCCTATGCCACGCGCACAGGTCGTAAAGAAACTTTGGGAATACATCAAGAAACACAATCTCCAAAATCCAGCAAACAAGAGAAATATTTTTGCGGATGACATGCTTCTTCCACTTTTTGGTGGCAAAAAGGAAATCAACATGTTTGAAATGACTAAGCTTGTTTCTACACATATTACTGATCCGGATAAGAAATAGTTTGAGACATTCCAGCTCACGGCTGGTCAGCCTTTGGCTGAAAAGCACCTCGGTTTACGAGGTGCTTTTGTTATATGTACAACATCCGTAAGGATGTTTCGTCTCTGCTTTGAAGAAAAACACCCTTACGGGTGTTGTATAGTTTTGTTGTACAGTTTTTTTATTGACAAACAGACACACCATTGATATACTCATCATATAAAAAATAGAATATGCCTAAAAATAAAAATACATATCATGTTGGTAATTTACCAGTTGTTATTCAGGAAGATGAATTTGGTGGATATTGGGTGAATTGTCCTGTTTTTGAGGGTTGTTATAGCCAGGGAGAGACAATTGATGCATGTTTAAAAAACATAAAAGAAGCGATTGAGTTATCATTGGAAGAAATTCCTCAGAAAAAAAGAAAGCAAGCGATTTCACGTAATGTCAGTCTTCATTTTGTAAGCGTATAATATGGGTATCCTTGCCGGCATATCTGGAAAACGCGCAGTAAAATGTTTTGTCAAATTTGGTTATTGTGTAGTTCGACAAAAAGGAAGTCATATGAGACTCAAACATCCAGTAGTTTCTCAACATAAAGCTCTTACTATCCCGTCACATAAGGAATTAAAACTTGGGCTTCTGACTCAATTGATAAAAGACGCTGGGATTACGGTTGAAGAATTTTTAGATCTCATGTAATTGTGTATAATACTATACGATTATTCTGTGAATTTTTTTTGTATCTTGATGTTAAAAGTTTTTGAAAACAACATGTGTTTGCTCGCACAAAATAAAACACCCATGGCCTTAGGTCAAGGGGTATTTTTTTTAATGTGCTTTTAGAGGTGCTTTTTGGTATTGACATTATTATGTAGTCTTTTGATATGGAAGATAAGTTTTTCTTCATTGGTGTGGAGATGCGGTTGCTCCTCAAACATTCGACCGCTCACTCTAAAATAAAACATCCTGCTTTGAGTAGGGTGTTTTTGATTTTTTCCGGCTTGGCTAAGATAATTTTTTTTAGATAAACATATAATTTAGCTCATTTCTAAGACACCCAGCAATAAAGAGACAATCGCTAATCTTAGCCAATATTAGGGTATTTTTTAGAGATTTTGAAAAAAGTGCGGAAGTCAGGAGTAGGGTGTTTTTGATTTTTTTTATACTCGTGAACGCAACCCACCCCTCGCCCCTCTCTTTCTGAAGAGAGGGGAAACACAGGTTCACGTGTCTCCCTTCTCTTTGGAAAGAGAGGGGCGGGGGATGAGTTGCGTTCATCTCATAATATTCTCCACCGCGCCCCAACTTGCCTCGCAGTCTTGTGGAACTAAGATAATGACTTCGTCGCCCGGTTTGCCTCGATAAAAGGTAGCTGATGCGGTAAGAATTTTGTAGTTTTTTTCTTGGTGTCGGACAACCCAGAGTTGAGTATCTTCTTCAAAAGCAAGTATGCCAATTATTCGTTTACGGTCTATAGGACCAATCTGTTTGTACATAAATTTACCGTCTCGTCTAATGGTCAACTTCATGATGTCGCCTTCGACTAGTTTTGATTTACTCGCATAGTTTTGCGGTACGCTGTATTCTTGACCGTCAGCGCCAATCATTTTTTCTCCATTAAACACGCCTTCAATAATTTGTTCGCCATTGATATAGGTTATTGATTCGTCAGTTTCAATTTTTGGTTTGGGAGCAGTCTCAACTCCCTCAAGCATGTTGAGTAAATTGTGTAAATGATTTTGAATTTCAAATACAGTGGATTTTATTTTTTGTATATTGAGTTCAGGTTTTATAGTATGTGGTTCTGTGGCAATATCAATATGTAGAGTAGTGTCTTCAGCGAGCATCCCACTAAAAAAATCTTGTGTAGGTCTATCTGTCTGTGTTACTGCAAAATTATCCATAATTCCGCCAACGTGATTATTCAAAATGTGCGCGATTTGATCCATATAGTAATATTATAAGATACAAAAAACAAACAATTTTCAATTTACTAATTCCCAATTTTCAAAATTTGAGATTTGGTTATTGTTTTTTTGTTTGCTGAGCCCACACGCGAAGTCCTGATTGATGTCGGGATAACTTGTATCTTGTATCTTTAGTTAATTAAGTATATCAAAAAACCTGAAACGTGTCAGGTTTGGAATAGGGGATAAGGTGGGGGTAAGGTGGGATTATAGCGACGCCTCAATCATATCATCCTTACTACTGCTTGCCGCGACACCGAGTTGCGCGCGCTCCATGATTTCGGCTTCAACAATAGATCTGTCGCGGCCATGTTTGAGACGGGCAAGTTGGCGAATTGCTTCACCGAGTTCGCGATTGCCCTCTGTTGGGGGATAGGTAGACAAGTTGAATGGTTTTGTCGCTTCATTATCCACAAGTAATTTTATATTACAGGTAAATTTTTCTACATTCATCAAATCGTAGGGGCCAAAAGTCGGCGCAAATTCTTTTGCCATAATGTCCGCATCATCTGGGCCGATGCGAAATGCCGCCATCGTACCGGCGTTTCCAAGGACGGCATCTTTGATATCAGATTTTCCTTTGTCATCCGTAAGTTGTCCGAGGTATTGGTGCGCGATAATCAAATCAAGACGATATTTTCGAGCTTCAGATAAAATAGTAGAAATTGAGTCGGTAATAAAGTTCTGAAACTCATCAATGTAGAGGTAAAAATCTTTACGATCTTCTTCGGGTAAATCAGCGCGACCCATGGCAGCCATTTGTAATTTTGCGACGACAATAAGACCAAGTAATTTTGCGTTTACTTCTCCGGTTTTACCTTTTGCAAGATTAACAATAAGAATTTTTTGATTATCCATCACATCTCGAAAATCAAAACCTGATTTTTGTTGTCCCATGATGTTGCGCATCATTTCATTTTCGGCAAAACGACCAATTTTGGAAATCAAATAGCCAAGCATTTCCGATTTGTGAAAGTCAGAAGTCTTTGCCATTTCTTTTTCCCAAAACGCGCGTACGACCGGATCTTTTAATTTTACTAAGAATGTTTTTACATATGCATCATCTGTAAACATGCGTGGAATATCCACGATAGTACCTGGATTGTCTATGTCTGCCATGAGTGTGAGCATCACATTTCGCATTTGATGTTCAAACATTGGGCCGATCATCTCAGGTGGAAATAGTTTGTAAAAAATGCCAATCATTTCTTGTACGGCAAAATCTCGTTGATCTTCGGTTTTTGCTTCAAGCATGTTGAGACCGACCGGACGATCTTGGTCTGAAGGATTGAAGATAATGACATCATCTGCGCGTTCTTTGGGTACATGTTCGAGTACATATTCTGCAAAGTCTCCGTGCGGATCGACCACACAGACTCCTTTACCGGCAATGACATCTTGTACGGCTAAGTTTTCGATAAAGACTGACTTTCCGCCACCGGATTTTCCAATGACATAGAGATGTCGTCGTCTATCCGCATCTTTCATTTTTACTTCATAATCCTGTCCACGATAGGGGATGTGTCC
>JACPGR010000060.1 GCA_016182415.1 Candidatus Magasanikiibacteriota bacterium | reverse complement strand
TGAGGGATACGAAATACGAAACTTACGAAATTACGAACACCAACCATTTCGTAATTTCGTACTGTTCGTATTTCGTATCCTCAATAGTTTCGTAATTTCGTACTGTTCGTATTTCGTATCCTCAATAGTTTCGTAATTTCGTACATTTCGTATTTCGTATCCATTATAATCGTATAAAATTCATTTCTTTCCCATCAAAATACGCTAACACAACTTCTTTTCCTTGCTCTCTATATTTTTCAAGTTCATCCTGATCAAATGTCATAGTAACCCCTGTACCCGAGTTGCCGTATATTTGAAAATTGTCCATTTGAGTGTGTACCAAAGGAAACTCAAATGTTCTAAAACCTGTAAACACTCTATCATTTTCTTTTATAGGCACTAATCTGACTATATTTTCAGTCTTTTTTTCAATTGTTAAGACTGATTTAAATACATCTTCTCTTTTTGGCTCAATATAAAAGGGCAAACGTTCACCACTAATATACCCTAAATTACTTTCAAAATACAGTGCCTCCCATATTGCGTTACGCATGACTTCCGCACCCTCCATATTATCAGGCAATCCAACAAAAACAATAAAATCATTATTTTTAAAATCATGCAAAGAAAATTGATTGAAAATTGCATCACGTACATCCCCTGCCGCCTGCCAATGTCCTAACTTTGGAGACAATTGTACGTATGAAAAACTAATGAATATAATCATCAAAATACTAAAATATATACGTCCATATGTCACTTTTTCAAAAATTCCATACAATAATAACGAAACATACATGACAAAAAATATTGATACCAAATACGCATATCGTTCACCACTGTCATTAAAAGGATTATACATTAAAAATATAAATGGTAAACTCGCAAGTCCATATGAAAGTAGCAAAAACCATAATTGTTTTCGATATTTTTTACTTGCAAAATGAGTAACAAATAATATCAACAAACCACATAACCCAAGTATAATCTTGTGATCAAAAAACCATTCACTCATTAATGTGCGCAATGGCCACGAAAAAATCATATTTACACTCAGCTCAACAAACATTTTTGCTTTTGTTAGCAAATCCAAACCCGCATCTTGGTTTGCATAGTATCCTGCAACATAACCGACGACTGAAAAACGTGCAACAAGAAAGATAATGATCATTAATGCAAATGGGATCATTCGCAACACTCTGACATGCAACTCACCCCCCAACCCCCTCTCTTGCGAAAGAGAAGGGGGGACGACTTCTTTCTCCCCTCTCTTCTGCAAGCTTCGCTGTGAACGCTCAGTTGAACAGAGAGGGGCGGGGGGTGAGTTGCGTCGTGAGGATTTACAAAAAAATATCTCAATCAAAAAAAGAATCGGTAAAAACATAATTGCGGATTCTTTGGTAAAAATGGAGATTGTCATTATAATGAATGCTAATGCGTAAAACCATTTTCTATGTTCTAAAACATATACATAATACAAGTAGAGTCCAAGCATAAAAAATAATGTCGCAAATATATGTGTTTGTACGGCTATCCATGATATGGCTTCAACATGATTATGTAAAAATATGAATAAAACTGCAGAAAAAAAACCAACTAATTTATTTTTTGAAATTCGAGTTGAAAATAAATAAATTACAAATGCAGTAACAACATAACTTATGAGTGTTACCGCATGATACCAAAATGCATGTGAACCAAATAATTTATATTGTATGGTAAAAAAGATGTTGAGCATGGGTCCATATGACCCGCCAACAGCCTCGCCTACATTATTGGTAAATAAATATTTCCACACGCTATCTTGTGTTGCAGTAATATAGAGGAAATGATAATCATCACTAAAAAAACCAAAAAATAGTGTTTTATAAAAGACAAAAAATGCAATACCTGCAAGTATACTAAAAATAAAAATGTTAATATGTTTTTTGAAAAAAATCATAGTTTCAAATAGAACTCATATCACCATAATTTCCACAATTAACCACAAATCAAATTTAGGTAAATTTTGGTCATTATGGTAATGTGAGTTCTATTTTTATAAAAATTATATTCCCAATAAAAATAGTTCTTCATTATACGAAACAAAAATGTCTTCACCATCTGTGGCTAAATGCAAACTAGTCAACGCAGTATCAGTTTCAAATTCGACAAACTTTTCCCATTTGTATCCATCTTTAGAATTCAAAATTCCATATTTTTGGGTTTGTTTTCCACGCAACGTCTCCGTATGCACTCCAGCATAATATTCCCCATTCAATTTAACCATACTGAAAATATATCCCTGCCACGCCTCTCCTGCGTCCTCGGGTCTCCACACTGTCTGAACAGTTGATGATGTATTACTAATTTCATTGAGATTATACACGGCAATACCACGGTCATGCGCCATATCTCCACCCAAAATTAACATATTTTTATCAATATCCAAAATATGTGACGTAAATCCATCATCCCAAATTTGTCTCCACGTATCACCATTGTCTTCACTTAGCAATGTAGGACGCCACACATCCCCTGCGCCAACAAATAGTGCATTATTATATACTACAATATCGTGTAAATGACGTAACTTATTTCTGTTATCAGTATCTGAATATGGTACTGCATATTCAGGAAAAATTTCTGCAAAATTTTTCCACAAATTCCATGTTAAACCATTATCAATACTTCTATATAAAAAGGGCTCATTATGTGACCATAATGTTCCATATACCGTATCTCCTTGTTGCGCCATAGACCAAAAAATTCCAATATTTTCAGTCACTGTTTTCCACGTTTTTCCATTATCATTTGAACGATACAAACGCGCAGGATTCCCTGTGTTAAAATACAACACGCCATTGTCCATCACAAACACGTGGGCATCTGAAAATATTCCATCTGTATGAAATAATTGTTCAAAATTTTTATTGTTCGTATCATAACTCCATAATCCATACGAACTGTCAGATTGTTTTGCAACCATTAATAATTTTTGTGAATATGTATTGTACTCAATTTTGTAAATAGATTGTATTTCTTGAGGAAGATCAATTTTGGTAAAATTTTGTTGAACTAACGATTCAGTTTGAATAGTTTTGCTAGGTTTATAAAAAAAATAAACTGCAAGTGCAGAAAAAAATAGTAAGAGTAGTACGAATAATTTTTTCATACTAAAATCTGTAATAATCTATGAAATCCAATCTGCCCCGTATTTTTTACAGGGTGTCATCCCTGTGCTCAAAAAATTTGTATTAATCTTTATTCTTTATTCTTGAATCTTTTTAACCTCAATTCCAAGTTCTTTCAACTGTTCCTCACTTACCTCTGCCGGACTCCCTACCATCACTTCTTCTGCTTTTTGATTTTTGGGGAAAGGGACTACTGCACGAATATTATCTTCGCCAGTAAGTAACATAACCAATCGTTCAATACCTGGAGCAAACCCACAATGCGGCGGCGCACCAAATTCAAAGGCTCGAATCATATGCCCGAATTTTTTATCCACCACGTCTTTTCCATAACCAACGATTTCAAATGCTTTGTACATGATTTCCGGATCTTTGTTTCGTACTCCACCCGAGCTCAATTCAAGTCCGTTTGCGATGATGTCATATTGAAATGCCAAGATATCTAATGGATTTTTGGTATTAAGTGCTTCTAAACCTCCCTGAGGCATGGAAAATGGATTATGCGCAAAGTCGATCTTGCCCGTATCTTCATCTTGTTCATAAAAAGGAAAGTCCACTACCCACGCCCATGCAATTTCATTTGGATTAGCTAAATTAAATTTTTTACCAGCCAAATGCCGAACTGCACCAAGTGCGGTACAACTTGTCGTCCATGTATCAGCAGAGAAAAACACAATGTCACCGGGCTTAATGTGAATTAGTTTGGTAAGCTCATCCATTTGTTCAGGGGTAAAAAACTTTGCAATACCCCCCTCAAATGTCTCTGTAGTCATTTTCATCCATGGCAGCCCTTTTGCATGTGCGCGTCTTGCTACGTCGGTAAACTCTTCATCAATTTCTTTTCGAGTAAATGCTCCGCCTCCGGGTATTACAAGCGCGCGAACAAAGGGAGCGGATTTGAATATTTCAAATGTAGTTTTGTGTGTAAGTTCTGTAACCTCAACTATGGGCATATCAAATCGTAAATCAGGTCTGTCACTACCGTATGTTTCCAAACATGTTTTGTAGGGGATGCGTGGAAATGGATTATTTGTTACTTTTTTGCCTGTGACTTGTTCGGTGAGCTCGACAAATAACGGCTCCATGAGTGTAAAAAATTCATCTTGTGTCATAAAGCTCACCTCGCAATCGAGCTGATAAAATTCTCCCGGACTTCGGTCCGCGCGCGGATCTTCATCACGCATACATGGGGCTATTTGATAATAGCGATCAATACCCGCGACCATAAGCAATTGTTTGTATTGTTGTGGTGCTTGTGGTAGCGCGTAAAATTTTCCTGGATGCACGCGAGATGGCACGAGAAAATCCCGCGCGCCTTCCGGAGAACTCACGGTCAAAATCGGTGTCGCAACATTGACAAAATTTCGAGATTCCATGTACTGACGAATATACATTTCCATTTTGGATCGAAACAATAAATTCTGTTTTAATTTTTCCCGTCTGATTTCTAAAAATCGATATTTGAGACGCAATTCTTCGTCTTCAAGTCCCTTGTTTGTTTCAAAAATTTCAAACGGTAATGTCTTGGCCGTACTCAATACTTCTATCTCAGCAACTTCAAGCTCAATCTCACCGGTCGATAATTCTTTGTTGAAATTCTTCTCATCACGCATGACGACAGTCCCGGTAACTTTGATAACATACTCATACTTGAGTCCGTCAGCTATACTAAAATCTTTCACCTTGTCCGGATGAAATACGACTTGAGTCAAACCATATCTGTCTCGCACATCGACAAAAATAAGTCCACCAAGATTGCGGCGTTTATGGACCCACCCGGCGAGGGTTACTATTTTTCCTTGATGTTCTTTGTTTAATTCTCCACAGGTGTGTGTTCGGTACATAGATTCGTAGGTAAGGGTAAAAGTTATTATGCTACATATACATTCAGTCTAGCAGATATCACCCACATGTTCAATAGTTGATAGAATCAAAAACAGCACTTAAATATGCTGTTTTTGTGTCTTAGTTGTTAATAAATTTTTCCACGTTTTCTTTATATACCACCAGCACATCGCGAGATCCGGTATCCTCACAAAAAGCTGTTTTGGCAGATTTGGATATGGTATCTTTGGTCCACTTACACTCAAACCCATGAAGCTCACCACCGTAGTCTTCCACCAGATCAATTTCATGGTGTGTATAGGATCTCCAAAAATATGATAAGGGTGAATAATCATGTTCCTGATTTCGTTTCATCCGCTCAACCATACAAAAATTTTCCCACAGCGCGCCGACATCGGTTCGCAGATTAAGCGGATTGAAATTTCGAATAAGCGCATTTCGAATGCCTGTGTCATAGAAATAATATTTTTTAAGTCGGGAAATACTTTTTCGTTTGTTGGTGAAGTAGGGAGGGAGAGAGAAAATGACAAAGGTTTTTTCAAGAAGATCTATATATCTTTTTACGGTTTTAACATCAATGTGTGAAAATCGTGATAGTTCTTGCAAGGAAACTTCATTGCCAAGTTGCAGGGCGAGACTTTGCACAATGAGTTTTAGAGATGCTGAATTTTTGATGCCGTCAAGCATAAAAATATCCTTGAACAGATACGATTCAGCGATAGCTTGGTTTTTTTCTTTTTTTTCTGCAACACCGGATGCGACGATAATTTCAGGGTAGGATCCATATATCAAAATGGTTTCCATCAATTCTCTTCTTTCTACCGGATTTTTGTCTTGCATATATTCACGATAGCTCATCGGAAAAAGCATGTATGAAATATGGCGTCCGGTCAATGGTTCTGCAATGGAAGTGGATAGATCGAGGGATGAGGAGCCGGTAACAATGAAGTTTTTTTCCGGATAATTATCAATAAGAATTTTTAAAATAAGTCCACTATTCGGTAGGCGTTGTGCCTCATCAATGATTATCATTTTGTAAGGTTTTACAAAAGTAGCCAGTCTCTCAAGATTTGCCTGCTCAAAGCCTGAACGAGATTCATCTTGATCAAAATTATAATATACCGTGTCCGGATTCAAAAACTGGCGAACCAAGGTCGTCTTTCCTACTTGTCGCGGGCCGTAGATAATGATAATCTTCCCTTTATTGAGTGATTTTTGTATCTTTTTTGTTAGATGTCTTGAAATCATATATTTTTTGTGGAGTTAAGTCCACAAATTATATAAATTTTGTGGACTTATGTCAATAGATTATACTAAATATGTGGATAACTGAACTTTGGCAAATTTATAACTACTCAGGTACAGTATACATTGTATGGTATCAATTTTGCCCGCGTGAAACACCCCCCTGCCCCCCTCAAGGGGGGAATCCTGCTAAGCAAGATCGTCGTAATCCCCCCTTGAGGGGG
>JACPGR010000056.1 GCA_016182415.1 Candidatus Magasanikiibacteriota bacterium | reverse complement strand
TTTTTAGACATGAATTTATTTTTGTCGTGTGTACGACCGCAATACTTTTTCTCACGCATTTTGTAAGTAGAACGCATCGTCGTATCTTGTGGTTTTTGTTATTAAGTTATGTCTGTGTCGCAATTCCTTTTACCTTTTTGCAGTTTGATCCTTTGACGAATAGTGGAGAGCGATATGCATATACGATATCTGTATTTTTTGTGTTATATTTAGTGATGCTTATCTATGTGGTGCTTGAAAAATTTAGCAAACGAAATGTTATTTTCACTGGAATTTTGTTCGTATTAATTGCAGGATCTGTGATACAACTATATTCAAAAATCAAGATCTGGCACTATGCGGGACAAGTGCGAGATACTATTATTTCACAAGTTGAAGCATTTAAGTTTGGAGATACTGATTATGTGGTTTTTTTTGCCTTGCCGGATAATATCGAGGGGGCTGAAGTATTTAGAAATGCAATACAAGAAACGATTGTAATTGAAACTGACAATGGATTTGTCGCAGGTGAACGAATCCCGATGTATCTAGAGCTGACAGTAGATCAAATTGGGAAAAGATTGTTTGAACTTAAGGAAAGTTCACAAGGGGTATATACATTTTCTCCAGACTTGCCTGAACGCAGAATCTTTACCGGTTTTTATGACTATCGCACCCCACTGTTTAGATCGCGTATGGACAAATTTATGGCCTATGGTCAGTCAGGAACTGATATTAGACTTACGATAAGACCACATGTGCTTGAATTATACAAACAGCAGGGGAAAAATGTGTATCTTGCGTATTTTGATGGAGAGAAGATGAATTTTATAGAACTATAATTATAGGGATACGAAATACGATTTGGATACGAAATACGAACTTTACGAAATTACGAAACTATTGAGGATACGAAATACGAACAGTACGAAATTACGAAATGGTTGGTGTTCGTAATTTCGTAAGTTTCGTATTTCGTATCCCTCATGATGATTTATTTATGCCAGAAGGACTTACATTTTTAGATTTACGATACCTTATTAGTGTTAAGCTGTGTTTTTTTACGTTTATCGCGTTTGGGATTTTTGGAATATATCGAAAATACAAGCCCGTTTATTTCCTTACTATTTTAGGAATTTTTTTGAGTACATCTTATTTTATTTTTGTTCGTCATACTGGTCTTATGTTTTGGGGACTTACGGGGGATGAGATCACGATTGCAGCAATGTATGAAAAGTTTGCGCATCTAAGCTTTTGGTCTGATTTTTCATATTCACATTTGCCACCATTTTACCCCCCATTATTTTTTTGGATTGGTGCCCTATTTGGCAAATTGTTCAATTGGAATGGGATTCAGATGGCAAAGATGATGAGTTTTGTGACCATGCTTATCTATCCGGTATTTTTTTATCTCGTGCAAAAACTGTATTGGAAAAATGCACAAGATCAAAAAAATAATCCAGATACAATTGCATGGATGATTGCATCTTTACTATTGTTTGTGGTGATTGAGGATGACGCAATTATTGATAAACCATATGAACTCATCAGTGCATCTCTTACCATTTTATGGTCTGCATTTTTGCTTCGGGATTCATATTATGGCAATTTGAACATGCAGAAAATTTTTATCTATGGAATTTCAGGTGGAATTTTATTTTTATTATTTTATTTTTGGTTTTTTCTTGTAGCAATTGGGGTTGGTTTGTTTCATCTATGTACAAAATTTAACGGCAAAGTTAAATCATGGATGTCTTATATTTTGATTGGAATTATGACACTTGCGATTTCCTCTCCATTTTGGTTGCCACTTGCAAAATCATATACCACACATGGATCTGAAAATTGGCAGGCAGGATATTTTTTGATCGAAGGTATATCACTTCAGGGTTTACGTTTTAATTTTGACGTAACAACTATTTTATTATTAGTAGGATTTGTATGTTTGTGTGTATACAGAAAACAAATATATCATCGTGCTCTTCTGTCACTCTTTGTTTCAGCGTATGTGTGGCAAATTATGGGGATGCTCACACTGTTATTTTTGGCAAGCCCGATGCAAGAATCAAAAGGTTTTTATTTTTTCAATCATATACTGCTTGCAATTAGTTTTGCCTATGGTATTGAGCGGTTGTGGATGTGGTTCAAGACAAAGCCATATGCTACTGTGTGGACAAAATCTATCGCGATTGTTTCACTATGTATTGTAGGAAGTGAATTATTTTTTGGAACATTTACCGATATCCCAGTAGTACAACAAACTCGTGCCACTTCTTTAGCCCCTCGGCAGGGAGTTATGGGATTAGTTGACTTTTTGAAAACTCAAAATATACAAGATACGATCACCCTGCATTCAGGAGTTACTGAACTCTACGCATTTATTCCGGTTAATGATTTTCTCTATTACAACATGAATAATTCTCATCCTGCCGCAGGCTTTTCAAATCGCATGCTTGTAGTAGAGGATATGGCTCGTGCAAAAACGTCTCAGGACTTGTGGAATTTGGTACACAATAATTCCATTACACCTATTGATCGTTTGGTATTTTTCAATCAAACTGGTGAAGTATATCCACTGTATTATCATATAGATAATTTTCCACAAGTTAATAAAGAAAAAGTAATTAAAATTCCCAAAAAATTATTTGATAAAACATATTTTGTAAAAGTATATGAGTCAGATGAGTTTGTGGTGTTTGAGCCGAGGATTGATATGTGATACACTAGACATTGATTACACAGATTATGATGGATTTCACAGATTTGCCAAATGAGGATTTTTCCCAGTGTAATCCAGTATAATCTGTGTAATCAATGCTTAATCTGCGAAATCAATGTCTAATTTGTGTAATCAATGTATATGAAAACGCTTAGTCTTATTATTCCGATATACAACGGTGCACCCTACATCGTCGAAACGGTGCGTGAACTCGTCGATTTTTCTATCATGCATTCATGGCTCACAGAAGTAATTTTTGTGAATGATGGAAGTCTTGACAAGACAGAAATGATTCTTAAGGCATACCGTGAAAAAAAATATCCGTTTGAATTAAAAATTTTTGGATATACGAAAAATAGAGGAAAGGGTTTTGCACTACGGTCTGCTCGTTCATATGTGGGGTCAGTTGATGTGGTCGCTTTTACAGATGTTGAGTTGCCCTATGGGCTTGTAGGTTTGGGTGATGCGATGAAATTGATTGAAACATATGATATGGTAGCGGGTACTCGTGTTAAAATCAAAGAATCAACTCGACAATATAGTATCTATCGCGGTGTTGCGACAAAATTATTTAGATTATTTTTACCACGTGAAATTATTGATATCAAAGATACACAATGCGGGTTCAAAGTTTTTAACAAAAAAATATTCAATATACTTCTCGAATCAATTCATACATTTCGATGGGTATTTGATATAGAATTATTTGTCATCGCACGAAGAAAAAAAATGCAGATTGCAACAGTACCTGTACAAATAAAAGAATCATGTTTGAGAAGATTTGGCGGCGTATCATTTTTAAAACACGGGGTGTACATTATTGCAGATATATTAAAAATTCACAAAAACATTGTGCTTAGAAAATATGACTAAGGGAATTTATGTACAGTTCAACGCATTTGATGGTCCGCTTGATTTATTGTTGTCCTTACTTGATGAAAAGAAGATGGAAATTAGCGAGGTATCTATTTCATCGGTGACTGAATCATATCTTGAATATCTTGATACGCTCGAAGTCATCAATCCTCAAGAGCTCGCTGATTTTTTGGTTATTGCTACGAAGTTATTATTTTTGAAATCAAAGACACTCTTGCCTGAGTTTACTCATGATGAAGATGAAGGTATGCGTCTTGAGGATCAACTCAAGTTGTATCGACAATTTGTCGAGGCAAGTAAACAAGTTAATATATTGTGGCTTGATGACAGATCTAAAGGATATGGCCGTATCGAAGCTCCGCTGGTGAGTGAAAAATTTGTAGCTCCACCTCGACTTGATACAGACATGCTTCACATCTCAATGCTGCAATTAATTTCAAGATTAGAACCTCCTCACGCATTGCCTCAGACACACATTGATACGAGTATTTCAATGAAAGAAAGAATTGATGCGATTAGAACACTACTTAAAAAAAGTAACACATTCAGTTTTCATAAAATATTATCTAAAGCGGCATCAAAGACAGAAATAATTGTAAGTTTTTTAGCACTTCTTGAACTCGTAAAACAACGAGATATTTATGTTGAACAAGATGAGGCATTTGGGGATATGAAAGTTGTGTCTCTATGAATTTCCATACTCCTTACCCCAATAGCCCAACTCTCTTTGAAAGAATTTCATAACTTTAAAAAATTTAAGAAAATTATCTATTCCAAACTTTTGCGCTTAATGCCTATCCTAACCATGGATTAAGGCTATTGGAGACAGGAGTCAGAATTTAAAAATATGGACATGACAAGCATTTTAGAATCAATTTTATTTGTTGCATCAAAACCATTGACTATTGGTAAAATTGCTAAATCAATGGAAACGGATGAAGGAGAAGTTGAACATGCAATTGGTTTGTTGCAGGAAAAATACAGTGCCCTGTCAGGCATACATATTGCCCGTTCAGGCGATACCGTGCAAATGATAACTAATCCCGAATATGTGTCTTATGTGGAGAAGTACACAAAGAGCGAAATTTTAGGAGAACTTACAAAGCCTCAGCTTGAAACGCTTACTGTTGTGGCATACCGAGGACCTGTTACTCGTCCGGAGCTTGAAGAAATTCGTGGTGTTAATTGTTCAGTTATTTTGCGTAATCTGATGATACGCGGACTTATCATTGAGACTGATCAAAAAGATAGTGTGTTGCCTGTATATGAATTATCTATTGATGCATTACGACATATGGGAATAAGCTCAGCGCATGAGTTGCCGGATTTTGAGACATTACACGCGCATGTAAATTTAGTACAAACGCAAGAAGAATAAAATGTACAACACCTCTAAGGATGTTTCATTGACGCAAAAAACATCCTCACGGATCTTGTACAATACTACCTATGATAAATTTTTTGTATACATCTCACGGTTCAAGTCCGGATACTAATCGTTGGAGAAATATCGTAACTGCGTGTGTGTTGATACTTATTTTGTTGGGATCTTTTTTGTATTCGCGAATTGAACGAGAAGATTTTATTGCATTTAAAGATACATTACTCGTACCTCAAGATTTTTCGCTTCTGGTCTTGTCCGATAGTGTGGGAGGAGATGCCGTATTTGAACCAGAGCCGCTTCGTATTCCTACCTTGAGCGCATCTTCAACTCCCCTTGACCCGGCACAGTTTAGTGCAAAATATATGCTTGTTAAAGATGGAGAAACCGGTACAGTGCTTTTTTCAAAAGACCCATATATCACACATCCGATTGCAAGTATTACCAAACTGATGACCGCCTTAGTCTTGCTTGAGTATGAGCCGGATTGGGCGACAACGACAGTCGTTATCGGACCTGATACTCTGGATACACATGTGTATGCAGGAGAAGTATATCGTCTGGGCAATTTATGGCACACGATGCTTATTGCGTCGTCAAATAAGGCAGCGATGTCACTAGTGCACGCGTTTAGTACGGAAGAAGAGTTTGTCGCGCGCATGAATGAACGTGCCAAAGAACTTGGCATGAGTGATACGACATTCGTTGATGTGACAGGAATTGGAGAAGGAAATATCTCAAGCGCATCAGATAGTATTATACTTTTGCATGAAGCATTAAGGCTTGAAGATATACGCGAAGTGATTACCTTGCCTGAGTATACCTTGTACTCGACGGTGAAGAAAAAGAATCATCATATGTGGAGTACCAATTGGTTCTTACTCAATAATCCTCAGCCATGGATTTATCATGATTTTGATGTGATTATCGGAGGCAAGACCGGGCATATTAGTGTTGCCGGATTTAATTTTGTCGTTGAGGTCGAAAAAAATAAACACCCTATTGATATTGTGGTGTTTGGAGCCGTCTCAAATGAAACTCGTTTTACTGAGGCTCGAGATGTGGGGGAGTGGGTGTATGAAAATTTTGTGTGGCCAACAAATTAGTATGTTATAAATTTAATTGTCTGTGTGGAAATTTTTGAATCTTCTGCACTTAATTTAATATGCTCTATGCTTGGCATGAATCCTGCATTATGGTTTTCACAATTACCCCCGGAGTGGGGAGTATTTTTGCTCTCGATGATTCCGATTACGGAGCTTCGTGCCGCGATTCCAATTGGGATTGAAGTATACAAATTATCTGTTATACAAACGTGGGTCATAGCAGTACTGGGTAATATGGTTCCTACCACGTGTATCTTACTTATCTTGCCGTATATGCATGAATGGTTGCTCAAACAAAAGTTTGTGGGATCGGTTTTGAAGAAAAAACTTGCTGACGCGGAAAAATATTTTAAAGGAAATTATGCGAAGTATGGCTCGATTGCCTTAGTCGTATTTGTGGGAATTCCCTTGCCTTTGACCGGAGCATGGACCGGATCTCTAGCTGCATTTGTGTTCAATATCCCGTTCAAAAAATCATGGCCGCTTATTTTTGCGGGAGTGTGTATTGCAGCGACGATTGTGGTAATTGTGACGGTGTCGGCGGGGGGGTTCTTGCGTGCGATTCTGTAATTTTTTAGATAAAAATAATCCGTTTTATGGCGGATTATTTTATTTATAGAGAGATGTTTTTATTATACTTAAAGAATATACACGATTCAATTCATTACATTGCCCCATCCCCAATTAAACCAAAAAATGAAAAATTCAAGAAGTACAAGTAGTATCGTAATAAAAATAATTGTTTTTTTGGATACTTGTTTTTTTGTTATTTTTGAAATTAAAAATTTAACAATAATATATTGACCAATTAGTGTAGAAAAGATTTGAAAGTAAAAAAGAAATTGAATTAGTATTCTCATATTTTTTAAAATAAAACTTAATATATAATTAGATCCTGCCTGAAAAACCATTTTTTTTTATTCAAGATTTTAATTGAACTTTTTTAGTGCCGTAAGCTATACAATAAAAGTGTACAGCATATACGGTTATATCGCAAGATGCAAAAGGTATTAAAGAACAGTATTTAAACATATATTTTAATCAATTAATTGTATACTTCATGCAGGAGCTAAGTACATATTGAAAATGAACGGGGGAGACATGTTATGAGTTTTCTTCATTCATAACATGTCTCTCGATCGGTTTCCTCCTCCTTGTTGTGTTATTCCATTACTTCGTGCAGGTCCATTTGGAACTGCCGTGGGTGTGGTTGTCTTTCCACCCGTGTCCGATCACTTTCGAACAGTTTTTGCTACCGTTGCAGTAAGCACCTTTCATGATCCAGGTCTGGTTCATGAGTTCGGCCCAGCATGGGGCAAAGCTATAATTGAGTGCGATGAAGCAGTCACTGCCTGTGCGACCGCCGTCCCAATCCCACCATCCGTTACACTTACGACAGGCAAGAGAAGGAACCGTTTGTGTTGCAGCCAGAGCTCCTTCTATAACTCCGTTGCCATGATCTTTTGCATGGTCATGAAGTGCATGACCATGCGGGAACTGGTGATCGAAGTTGAGTGGGATCATCTGTGTGGTTGTACCGACTGTATCAGGTACTTCAATTGGTACCACGACTGTCTCTTTTTCCTGCTCTACATCGTAGTACATGATGTCGATCGTGGGTGCAGATGACTCGAGTCTAAGCTCGAACATGCCGACCTCATCAGTTGTTGTCTTCTGGTTTCCGTAGGCAACGGTAAATCCAGAAATCGGAACCGTGTGAAAGCCTGTGGCGACCCGATCCAGAGTCTCGATCTCTACAGGCGTTCGGTTCTTGCGGTTGTTCTCGAGTTCTTCCTTGGCCAAGATCTGAAGACTCTCGTCGAACGTCATAACCCCCATAAGAGACCCGTGCAACACTTCAGACTCGGTTTTCTCGAACGCGACCTCGAGAGACATCGTGAAATGCTGAGGCACATCCTTGTTGCTTGGGGCTTGCACGTCGTCTGGAACAGACGAGCATGCGACGAAAGTCGCAAGAGCACACAGCACAATGAACAATCTTTCCATGACACTTTCCTCCTGTTGTTTTCTTTATGTCGCATATATACCGCCTTGGTACAACGCAACACAAAGAAACGCACTGTACGCTTACAATACCAACTCTCTCTCTCTCTCTCTCTCTCTCTCTCTGTCAAGAGGACGAAATAATTTATATTTTTTATGATTGTAAAATTAGACACAAAAAAAGAGATTTGTGTAAATCTCTTATAAATAATTTTGGTTTTGTACGAGATTATTTTATTGTAATAAATGCAATTTCCGGAGGATTAAATAATCTCGCTCGAGTTCCTGTTTCTCCAATGCCACTTGTTACCAGTAATTGCGATCCAGTTTCAAGTGTATGCAGTCCTCTATAATATACAGTCGGTAGAAAATCATCCACGCGACCAACTGGACCAATAATAGGTAATCTGATTTGACCTCCGTGAGTATGGCCTGAGAGATAGAGATCCACATTGGATGGGTATGACTTTGCAATAAATGAGGGATTGTGTATGAGCGCAAGTGTAGTTGCATTTATTTCATCGTGTAGCGCGCTAAAATTTAATTTTTGAGTCCAATAATCATCTCCCCCAAAAAGATATATCGTGTTGTCATGTACTTGAATTTCTTCAAGTTCATTGACTAGGTAACGCACACCTAGGGATTCCAATATTTCTTTTGTGTGTGTAGACATATCCGCGACCTGGAAACTTGGATCAATTACAGATTTTTTGCCGCCAATCCCATATTTCATATTCATTGTAATACATGTTGTCGACATTGTCGCCGCCAAATAATATCAGATCAGGCTTGAGCGCGAGAGTTTTGTCGACAATTTTTTGAGTCCATACTTTGCCTTTGTAGGTACCAATTTGCATGTCAGCAATGAGCGCGATGGTAAGAGGTTTATGTATATAGGGTAGATCTATTTCGTATCGATTAATTACCATACTATGCGGTTCAATAAAACTGCCCCAGACGAGGATTGCGGTTCCACATAGTAATATTGATGCGATAGTGATACTTGTCTGTGGATGATGAGCTTCCCATGAGCTTGTGCGTTTGATTCGGCTGTATACTAAAATACTCGCAGGGATAGCAGTGATAAAAATACCAAGGGTGATGAGGATGTCGAAGAAGGTTTTCAT
>JACPGR010000055.1 GCA_016182415.1 Candidatus Magasanikiibacteriota bacterium | reverse complement strand
CTCATGATTGTACCATATCTTACCAGGCACTCACGTGCCTGGCTAACATATATCGCCCTTACAGGGCTTTGTATACAAATTTGGTGGTTCACCATAGTAAGCTGTTAGAGCTTTACCCACAATAATTTACGAAGAACCGAACTAACAACTATGAAACAAGAAATAAATTTACTGCATCTTGTGTACGATATACGTCACAAATCTTCGTGGAGAAAATCGGATCAATAAGGGGAATATCTTATTTCTAAACCCGGGGATTATTACGGGTGTGCTTTTCATGAGTGCTGTATATCCGATTTGCGCGACCGTCTGCGCATCCATACGGTGCAGTGCATGTGAAAAACTAAAATCTGCATTTTTTTCAAATTCTGTTTTGGTTGGTCCAGGACATAGTGCCGTTACCGTAATTCCGGAATCTTTTAATTCTTTGGTAAGTGCTTCTGAAAAATGTAAGACAAATGCTTTACTTGCATAATATACCGCCATACCCGGTCCGGGCATAAAACCGGCAAGTGAAGCGACGTTTAAGATTCTGCCATGTCGTTTGATCTCCATTTGGGGCAAAAAGAGTTTGGTCATTTTGACAAGTGATGAAATATTGAGGTCAATCATATTGATTTCTTTATTTAAATCTGTTTCAGCAAAATTTCCATATACTCCCACGCCGGCATTATTTACCAGTATGTCGATAGTGATTTCTTTTTCTCTCAGTTTGTGAAAAATATCTTGGGGAGCATGGGGGATTGCTAAATCTGTTCCAATATGAATCACCTCAATACCATATGAATTCTTAAGCTCAAGAGCGACTTTTTCAAGTCGTTCTTCATTTCGTGCGATAAGCACTAGATTGTATTTGTCACGCGCAAATAATTTTGCGAGTTCATAGCCGATTCCGGTTGATGCACCGGTGATGAGGACGGTGTGGCTTGTTTGTGGTTTCATAAATAGTCTCGGGATTATTGGGTGTAATGCCTCAACGTATACACCAACTCTTCATTCTGCTCAAATTCTTTTTTTTGTGACTCGCTATTAAGTAGCCACTTCAAATATCCTGTATCTTTACGTGCGACTTCTTCAAACGTCATATCTTTATATTTTCCAAAGGTAAATGTTTTGAGCAGTATCGGAGTTTTTGTGAGGAGTATCATCCGTTCAAGAATCTCTTCATCCGTTTCAAATCCTGAATTTTTTGCAATAAGATTTTTGAGATACGCAAATAATTGTTCAAGAACTAAAATATCTCCCAGTGCATCGTGAGCCGACCCTTCAACCTTGAGTCCGAGGAAATAACGGAGATATTGCAATTTGTGTTGTTCCGCGTTTTCAATTAAATGTCGGGCTACTCGAAGTGTGTCGATGAAATTTTTTGTTTCCACTCCTTCATTTTTGAGAATACCCATGTCAAACGGAGCATTATGCGCGACTAACATATGAGTTGACAACAATTCGTTGATAACTGATCGTTGTTCACTTCCTTCAAAAACCGGTTTATCTGCGACCATCTCGTTGGTCACATGATGTACTGCCATTGATCCAAATGAAATAGGCACAGGAGGCTTGAAATATTCGTTGATTGTTTCTCCGGTCGCAGGATTTTTGTAGGCAAGCTGAATGAGTCGAGCTGTCGGGCCGATGTCAGTAGTTTCGGTGTCGAGGAAGAGGATATTCATAGGTATGTGTCATATCGACCCGCCTATTCGGCGGGGAGATATCTTTCTTATGGTAATGATTGTAGTAAGAAAGACAGGTATTTAAGTCATACTATCTTAACATGTAGCATCGTCTTTGGCAATAAAAAAACTTACCATGTCTTAGGTAAGTTTTGTATGCCCAGTATATATACTATGAGTTCCTATCGTATGGAATCGGATCTCTTTTTCGGATTCAAACGTAAAAATAATTCGATAGTTATGATTGATAGAAAAAGCCCAACACCCTCTAAGTTTACCGCTGAGCTTATGTGTTTTTAATCTTGGGTCAAATGGATTGAAACGGAATAACTTTTCTTTTTGTTCAGCCATTTCTTGAATCTGTACAGGAAGCCGACGATACTCTTTTATAAATTTTGGTGAATAGAAAATATCAAACATATCTCTTGTGAGAAATGATTATCGAAGGTCTCTGAGGGATTTGAGTTTTCTTCCTTTTCCTGCAATAAATTCTTTTTTACTCTCAGCTACAGCTAAGGCTATTTGTTCTTCTTCCCATAAGCGGATAAGATTACGAAAAAATTCACTGGTACTTGCATACTGTCCTGATTTAACTTGTTTTTTTACAAGTGTCGTCATTTTTGGTGGGAGTGAGATTGTAACTGCATTTCGCATAGTTTTTTATTATTACTAGTATTGTATGACAAACTCACACAATTGTCAAGAGTCTAAAAAGTTACAAAAAACACAAGCCCTGTAAGGGCGTCAGATAATAGGCAGGCACTTGAGTGCCTGTATATGATACATTAAATACAAAAGTCCTGTTAGGGACGACACAGATACACACGCATATTTCTGTCGTCCCTAACGGGAATTACTCATCATGATGAATTGATTGCAGGCACTCAAGTGCCTGCCTATTATATGACGCCCCTCTGGGGCTTTTGTTTTACGCCATCCCCCGCAACTTATTTACCCGATCTTCAATCGGCGGATGTGTAGAGAATAAAGAGGAAATCTTTTTTCCTTTGAATGGATTTGAGATAAATAGATGTGCGGTCGCAGAGTTTGCAGTCGCAAGTGGCGTGTTTGATTGTGAGATTTTTTCAAGAGCCCGCGCTAATCCTTCCGGGTATCTTGTTAATAATGAGCCAGACGCATCGGCAAGATATTCGCGCTTTCGAGACACGGCGAGTTTGATCAGTTCGGCAATGAGTGGAGATACAATCATAAGGACGATGCCAATTACTGCGAGAACTGCACCAAGTTGTCCTTTATTATCAGAATCTCGACCACCACCAAAAAATCGAATGCGAAAAAACATATCTGATAATAATGCAATCGCACCTACAAGTACAATGACAATCGTCATCACCCGTATATCGTAATTTTTGATATGCGATAATTCATGTGCGATCACACCCTCGAGTTCTTCATTTTTAAGTGCGGAAATAATTCCAGTCGTGACCGCAATTGACGCATGTTCGGGGTCTCTGCCGGTTGCAAATGCATTGAGGGCAGGGGAGTCGATGATGTGCACTTTTGGCATGGGCATGCCTGCAGTGATACAAAGATTTTCTACCATGCGATAGACATAGGGGTTGTCTTCTTTTTGTATTTCTTTTGCGCCGGTCGATTTGAGGGCGATTTTGTCTCCCTTAAAGTAAGAGACCATAGTCATGCCAAGTGACAGAATAATCGCAAAAGGCATAATACCATACCCATAATCCAAATATTCCGCGCCGATATACGCAAGAATCATGATAAACGCAATAAAGATCATGATGAGAAGCATTGTTTTTCGTTTGTTTGAGTCGATTTGAGAGTACATACGTTTGTGTGGCGTACATACAAATTACAAATTGTACAAATGTACAAATAATTTGTATGTTTTATTTTTCATTAACTATCCTTTTAATAATGACAGCATCTGTTGCAAAACATGCAACTATTGCTAATTTCAGATTGAGTGATTCTAGGTATTGAGTGGTTTGGTTGTATATATTACGAGGAATATATCGACCACGTTTAAGTTCGAGTATAACTCTATCTTCAATAAGAAAATCTAAAAAATATTTACCCACAATTTGATTATTAACTTTGATTGGAATATAGAATTGCTCTTTAAAGGATAACCCCGCATCTCGTAAGGCTATTGCAACAGCTCGTTGAAAATATTTTTCATGGTGATTACCACCCATTTGGTTATGTACATCGAAAAGAACCCCGTTTATTTTATAACTCAAATTTGGGTATAGATATTTTCCATTACGTTCAAAATAAAGATCACCCTCCATAAGGTATTCCTTTTATTTGTACATTTGTACAATTTGTAATTTGTATGTACGGTTCTTTAGAGCTGAACCGTAACATTTTCACGTTCTGCACTATCTTCTATCTCAAAAAACTCATATTTCTTGAAATTAAGCATTCCCACAAACATATTGTTTGGAAAAGTTTCCATTTTGGTGTTGATGTCGCGAACCATGCCGTTGTAAAATCGGCGTGATGCTTGGATTTTGTTTTCAGTATCTGAAAGTTCGTTCATGAGTTGGGCTACATTTTGGTTTGCTTTGAGATCCGGATACGCTTCGACCGCGATTTGGAGTTTACCAAGCATTCCGCCAAGCATGCCTTCTGCTTTTGCAAGATCGGCAGTGTTTCCTGCTTCTTGCGCACTCATTGCCTGACTTCGAGCTTTGGTGATGTTTTCTAAGAGTTCACGTTCGTGTGTCATGTAGCCTTTGACACTATTGATGAGGTTTGGGATGAGATCGTGTCGGCGTTTGAGCTGAACATCGATATCACTCCACGCTTCGTCTGTTCTATTTTTTAATTTAATCAGACCGTTGTAAAGTGCAACGAACCAGAGGCCGATGAGGATGGCGAGTCCGATGATGACATAGAGTGCTGTCATAGAATTGTGTGTTAATTAAAAATAATTTATAGAAATTCAAATACTTGCATACACTTTGGAAGTATGAGATACTATTATCTACATATTACTCTTTTTATTCTAACTCGTCAATCAATTATGCTAACTGTACTACTTTTTATACTTATTTTGGGAATTTTGGTCATTGTCCATGAATGTGGTCATTTTATTATGGCTCGATGTTTCAAGATACAAGTGTATGAATTTGGATTTGGGTTTCCGCCACGAGCCTTTGGAATCTACAGAGATCCAGTAACAAAAAAAATGAAATTCATCTATGGGAAAGGTAAAAGTGATCTCAAAAAAACTGTCTCAGGGGATAAACAGCGCGACGAATTTCCGAGCATCTTGTGGTCATTCAATTGGTTGCCACTCGGAGGTTTTGTGCGGATTAAAGGTGAAAATGGAGAAGAAGCGCAAGATGTGGATAGTTTTGGGCATCATAAGGCATGGAAACGAATCACAGTACTTGTCGCAGGTGTTACCATGAATTTTTTGCTTGCGGGTGTCATTTTGGGTATTGGATTTATGATTGGCTTGCCTGCGGATTTATCCGGTGGAGTGGAAAACAATGCAATTATTGTAGAGAATGCACATGTCGTAATTCAGCAAGTTCAAAAAAATAGTCCAGCCGAAGCTGCTGGTTTGCGATTTGGGGATAAAATATTGCGCGTGGAAGTTGCCGGAGAAGCGAGTGCGAGTGCCGAACCTCTGATTGCCCCAGAAATCAGTTCTAGAGATTTTATTGAATATTTGCAGGCTCACAGTTCGGAGTATTTTTCTATGGTGATTGATCGGGGAGGGGAAACTATTGAAAAAACACTCATTCCTGAGTTCTTGGATGAAGGTGATGAATATCCCAGAATTGGGATTGCGCTTGCAGACGCAGGACTTATTCGGTATCCATGGTATATTGCAGTGTACAAAGGATTTGTCGCAGCATTTTTTGGACTACTCAATATTTTCATTGCATTTTATTATTTGATAAAAAATTTACTCATGGGACAAGGTTTGCTCTTTGATGTCGCAGGTCCGGTAGGTATTGCAACGATTGTAGGGCAGAGTGCGAAGCTTGGATTTAATTATGTTTTGAATGTTGCGGCAATGCTTTCGCTTAGTCTTGCGGCTATCAATATTTTACCAATTCCCGCGCTTGATGGAGGACGTGTGTTGTTTGTAGTCATAGAAAAAATAATAGGTCGCCCGGTATCGATGAAACATGAACAGCTTGCGCATACAATAGGGTTTGTATTGCTTATGGCGCTTATTGTGGTGGTGACGTTTAGAGATATTGTAGGGTTGTTTTAGTTGACATTTGTATCTATGACAGGTATAATTTCTTTGTAACTACTCAGCCCCTCAAATTACTTGGCTAATATAAGCAAAATTTAAGTATTCAATGGCTTCATATAAAACAATATAATCTGCTTAAATAAGCCAAAATACTTGTCAAGGGTGGTGAGTAGTTACATTTCTTTTAGATATTGATACAAAATATGGCAAAAAAATATTCTAAAACTTATAGCTTTCCAGTGGTGATAGAACGAGATGAAAGTGGGTATTATGTTGGTTCAGTTCCTGCATTACGTAGTTGCTATACACAAGCAAAAACTTTGCCAGAATTATATAAACGTTTAAATGAAGTGGTTGGTTTGTGTTTGGATGTAGAAAAAAACTTTTTTAAGACACCAACAAGTCAAAATGAATTCTTGGGTGTACAAAAATTAGAATTTAAGTTCTAATATGGTACGTTTAGCACCAGTTTCATCCAAAAAGTTGATACATATTTTAGAAAAAATGGGTTTTGAAGAAATCAGAAGGAAGGGGAGTCATCGATTTTTTTATCATTCACAAACTCAGATTACAACTGTTGTGCCCGACCATGGTGCGGAAGATATTGGGATAGGATTGTTGCGTAAAATATTACGTGATATTGATATAACACCGCAGGAATTTGAACAATGGAAATAATTTTATGGATAATCTTACCGAATTACAACGTCAACGTGCAAAACAACTCGCACAAAAAATCTTTAAAACACATTTTCCTGCAGAGGAAGATTTTGGAGCAGGGGAGACAAGTTCAGTTTTTTTAGATGATTTACAGAGAATAATTGTTGAGGGGGGGGGTGTTAACAACCCAGAATTTGAAAGAAGTATTAAATAATTTGATAAAAACTTGGACGCCGGGTTTACAGGGTGATATTACTATAGATCACGAAGATATTTTGAGACGTTTGGAACTATTTGCAAATGAGTTTAATGAAACTGTGAAAAATTTGATTCAAAACAAGGAGGGGGCATCTGCGGAAAGAAGTGGAGAAGGTGCCCGGATTATATCGTTATTTCCTAAGAAAAGATAAACTAAAAAAGAGGCTTCAAGCCTCTTTTTTAGTTATCCAGTAACTACTCACCCCCCTTTACTCGTGAACGCAACTCACCCCTCGCCCCTCTCTTGATAGAGAGGGGAAACACACCTTCACGTGTCTCCTTTCTCTTCGATAAGAGAAAGGCGGGGATAGAGTTGCGTTCACGAGTAAAACGGGGGGTGAATAATTACAGGTTATTTAGGAATTATTAAAGCAAGTTAATATAAAACTATTGGCAAATATTGAAATGATTCCATTAGGAAAAGACTATATCCATGTATATTTTTTTGGATTAAAAATGGATTTTCTATATTATGGAGCCATGAAATTATTAGATTTGTGGCACTGGTAGTCAATCAGGTGGCTGATCGCGATACCGTTTACGAATAAAAGTTATCCAGTTTGGTATTTTTGGTAACATACAGTTGGCGAGTTGTAATGGCGAACGATTACGTTTTCTAGTCACCTCGCTTTCGGTGAGAATATGAAATCGCCAATCAAGGATTAACAGTTTCAACCAGCGTGAGATGTTAATTGGTTTCTTAAATCCTTTCATTAGTCGAGTGCGTCGCTTGATAAGATAATTGAATCCTTCCAGCACATTGTTGTACGGGCTCATTTCCGGATTATCATAGTGGGTAAGGAGCAAATCAAAGTTCCTTTTCAACACCCCCATAACCTGTCTAAGCTTTTTGCTCTTGGGATAATCTATCGCATACTGTTTAAGGAATAGCGGCAATTCATCCCTGTGAGTCCCTGCGGGGACATCACAGGGAGTTCTTGCCGCTATTCCTTAAAAGAACGCGAACTGCATTGTGGACAATATTTTTTTTAGGCATATTAGCGTCAACCAAATTGAGTTAAAACATAACTTTTGTTATGATATACCCTGTATTTTAACCCATTTTGGTCGATACTAACAACTTTTATTTGTTAACTAGCCATTGTGTAGCCACCTGATTGACTATCAGTGCCAGATTTGTTAGGAAAGTTAAGGGTAACATTCGGTTTTGCTTATGATCCATGGAGGTAACTTATAAAAATTGTTATCAAAACCTGTGGGATGATATAATCAAAACATGGCTGTACAAAGCCATGTTTTTAGTTTTAGTATACCACCAACCAATTATATTAATAGTCTCCTAAAAAATAAAAAATTTTGGCACTCTCTTTTGGTAATTTATATATCCTTGTCCAAACCGCTGTATTAACTCCGCTTCTTCTAAAAATGTGGCAATCCACAAACCAATAAACATGTACAGTGAAAGCCATAAAACAATTACGTATCCTGTTACGAGTCCAATACCCAAAACCCACAAAGGAATAGAAATATATCTGGGATGTCTCGCATATTTATAAATACCTTGCACAACAAGTTCATGTTCTTCATTGTCTTGTTTCACCTCTGTCACTGTCAGTAGTCGTTTTAATCCAAGTTGTTTTATGAGGAGGATGTCCAAGGTGAGCGCAACAATCATAGTAATAATCGCAAACAAATAGTGCCAGAAAGATTTATCAAATGTATATTTAAAGACAGGAGTGAAATAAAAGAATACAAGCCAAAATAGCAATAGCCAATAGATCCCGATGGAGAAGTAAGCTACGAGTTTTAATTTTGGTTTTTTGAGTATTGCTAAATGTAGAAGGTTCAACCAAATGGGGATTGGGAAAATAAAAGCGATAAATGTTTTGATGAAGAGTTCAATCATATTACAGGTTATATATAAAGGATGGAAGGTCGGCGAGCAGCTGATCTACTCGCCGACCTCTGAGCCAAATTTAGTCGAACCCAACTCGATCGCTCATTTTCGCGAGCCACGAACGAGGTACGAGGTCGATAAGGCAGTAGGTTTCTACCATGTACTTGCGGTATGGTTCCCCCAGTTTACGCGCGAGGAATTCCTCTTCGCGATAGTTGCGAACGAAGAACACAAACAAACATAGTACAAGAATGGCGACGGCGATACTACTCCAGGCGATCGTCACGAGTCCTGCGTACTCGAACATAAGGCCGAGGTGAAGTGGGTGACGGAGGTAGCGGTACGGTCTCGTGTCGATGACCTTGTGTCCCTGTTTTACTGCCATGAACTCGGTATAATGCTCCCTAAGCTCTCGCATGGCGAGGAGCCTGAGGAGAATACCAGTCCATATGGCGGTGTACCCGATGAAGAAGCGTGGCGCCCACACGATCAATGGTGCTTCTAAAACGGCGAGTGTCAGTAGCACAAGGTAAGCAACGAACCAAACAAGAACCGAGCCCCACCCCTTCTTACGACTCATTCCTACCTGACCAGACGTCCGCAGGCCATGGAGACCGCGGAAGATGAATGGAAGAACGAAGATGATGTAGAAGATCAAGTCACTTTTGCTCATTGGAGACTCCTGTTTGATGGTTTGTTGACTCAACAAGTATGACAAAAAAATATACTTTTGTCCATACTTGTTTATTTATTTTATCTGCAGAGATCGGAGAAGTCATCCTCTGTACTCACTAAATCACATTCATATAAATTTTGCTGTTATATAAAAATGTCTTACACTTAGTGGTGAATGAAAAAGAAAAGTATATTTTCGATATTGCGTGATATAGATATAACGCCACAGGAAATTGGACGATGGAAATAACTAAAAAAGAGGCCGACGCCTCTTTTTTAGTTATCCACAGGTAAATCTTTGACAATACAACGATATAGGCATAATATATACCTATACCTATGGTGTAGGTATAGAGTATATTTAATCTTAATCTATCTACTATGATGGAACCCTATCGCGCGAAAACCGCGCTTAATCTAAAAAAATTGCAAGGTCAATTGTCTCGAATCCAAAAAATGTTGGATGAAGATCGATATTGTATTGATGTTGCTCAGCAGGTCAATTCCGCTATTGGTATGCTCAAGCAAATAAATAATAATATCTTGGAAAGTCATCTTATCTGTTGCGGTTCAGATAAATTGAATTCAAAAAATGAGGAGGAGAAAAAAGCGTTTGCCAAAGAATTGGTGCAGGCCTTTAGTATTAAAAATAAGTAATATTCTAAATATATGTATACCACACTATTTACCATCACAAACATCACCTGTGATGCCTGCGTGAAACTTTCCAAGATGGCCTTGAAAAATTTGCCGGGTGTTACATCGGTAGATATTGATCAAAAAACAGGAGAAGGTACTCTTATATCAGATGTCGAAATCAGCGGAGACGATGTATTACACGCGCTTAAAGAAGTAAAAAAAGAAGCCATAATTCGATTATAAACTAATCATACATACAAATTACAAATTGTACAAATGTACAAAAATAAGGTGTTTTGTGTATATTTGTATGTTAATTCATTTTATATGAAAGAAAAAATATATATAAAAATTATTCACATCAATCATTCGAGTGGAACAGGCGAGCTTATACGCACGGATACTGTGTCAGACGCGGCGATTCTTGATGCGATTCAAATTGCGGGATATTCAAGTGAAATCGTGAAGCGAGAAACTTTAACAGATGTTTCGTCTGTTTCGTCTACGGTCAGTGCTCGGCAGATTACTCCAAACGAGGTGGAAATTGTAAAAAAGACGGTTGGAAAAGACGCTCCACTCAAAATCATGCGTGGAATCAACAACTCGGCTCACGCCGAGTTGTTGATACATGCGATACATTGGTATATCCGAACTGGATAAAGTTGTCAATTATTTTCAGACAGTTAGCTTAAAATTTCACAGGTTTATTTACCAGTGCCAAGGATTTTGGAGTTATACGAAACATATTTTGTACAATTACCGAAGTGTTTCCAAATACCATTTTCCCATGTATCTTAAAGAAGTGGAGTACCGATACAATCACAGACAAGAGAATTTATTCAAACAGTTTTTAGAGATCTATTTTGTTTACGTTTCCCACTAATTACCTTGATTTTATATCCCATGTATGAACAAATTCATCGCACAATAATTCCACAACGTCTGGAACCTGTCGAAATGGATAATTCTCTCCGTTGTCATTGAAAAATTCATCAACATGGGTGTCGTCCTGGTTATCCCAAATCAGCATTGTCTCTTTTGTGTGAAGAGTTGATGTATTTCGTTTTCTCTCTTCCCAGAAATCATTATCTTCATCATCAATATTTTTAATTGGGGCAGTATATGATTGGTTGAGACGCACCTGGCAATTGTGTATATCCGAACCTGTATTTGTGAAAACAAATTCCCAAAATCTGGTGGAATAATCAACACCCAAATGAACAGTAGCATCAGTAAAAGTAAAAGCAGGCTGAAAAGAAAATCGTATAAACTTAAATTTGGTATTAACAGAAATGACAGACATTGCGAGAACGATAAAAATAAAAAAGATAAAAATTTTTTTTGTGATCCGTTGCATAATGTTGGGAATGTGAGGCGGTTATCTCATTTTATGGTTCTTCGTAAATTATTGTGGGTAAAGCTCTAACAGCTTACTATGGTGAACCACCAAATTTGTATACAAAGCCCTGTAAGGGCGATATATGTTAGCCAGGCACGTGAGTGCCTGGTAAGATATGGTACAATCATGAG
>JACPGR010000057.1 GCA_016182415.1 Candidatus Magasanikiibacteriota bacterium | reverse complement strand
CTACGCCTCCCATTTATTAATATATTCAATCGCGGAAAGTGCGGCGGTAACTCCATGACCAGCGGCAATTGCAATTTGTTTGAAGGGAACATTGGTCACGTCTCCTGCGGCAAATACACCTGAACAGTCGGTTTCACATTTCGTATTCACTTCAATTTCTCCCAGTGCATTTTTTTTGCCACAA
The DNA here is from genome assembly GCA_016182415.1 of Candidatus Magasanikiibacteriota bacterium. Classification (GTDB taxonomy): domain Bacteria; phylum Patescibacteriota; class Patescibacteriia; order Magasanikbacterales; family UBA922; genus JACPGR01. Next base: position 12,058 of record JACPGR010000057.1, on the reverse strand, counting down.
CTCACAAATTGCGAGTTGGGAATCATGCCGATGTGTACCATGACGCCTTGCACCTCAATTTGTTTTTGTGCATGCGTGATCATGTCTTCGTAGATAAGACTTTCGACTGAATCAGTGCCAACGATTTCTTTGGTATCTGCTTCATATAATATTTCAACATTATCCATTGCTTTTATTTTATCAATCAAGATATTTTCTCCACGTGGAAAACCGCTATTGGTTTGTCTGGTATTTGGATATCGCGTGAGTATATACACTTTTGACGCGATGCCTGCCATCATGAGCGCTGATTCAAGCGCGGAGTTTCCCGCGCCAACTGTTGCCGTGGTTTTACCTTTGAACAGTGGACCGTCACATACCGTACAATAGGTTACCCCTTTGTTTTTCAAATTTTCTTCATTGATTGCACCGAGTTGTCGAGGATGGATACCACTTGCGATGATTATCGCTTTACTGCGATATTCGCGTGTTTCTCCTAAGAAATTTTTTGCTGTTATGATGTGAGTGGCGCCTTTTTTTTTTAGTTCACTAATTTCAAATCCTTCGTCAAATTTCACGCCATAACTTTTTGCATGTGCATAAAATTTTTGTGCAAGCTCAAAACCGCTGATGTCGAGAATTCCCGGCCAGTTATTTACTTGCCCGGATAGGGCGACTTCCCCGCCTATATCTTTGGTAACGACGATAAAATTGAGATTACGTCGTGCAGCATAGACTGCGGCAGCACAGCCGGCTGCTGCGGCTCCGATTATTATTAAATCTTTGAGTTCATTTTTTTGTTCTTCCATAGTATCATTCAAGATGAGTTATGTAGATTTGAAATTAATATATTGAGATATATTGGAGATATATTGAGATAAATTGAGATACGGTTGAGATAATCTTATTTTTTTATCTCTATGTTATCTCTATGTTATCTCTATGTATCTTAACAAAGGATTTTATTTTACCGCGCACCTATTCATCCGTCAATGTATTGATAATCTCCTTCATTCGTCTCACATTTTCCGCGGGCCTTCGGTCATTTTTGAAAATTGCAGAGCCGGGACAGATGGCATCTACTCCACTTGCAATGATATCGGGGAGTGTCTGTTCATTTACTGCACCATCGATTTCGATAAATACACGTGGATGTAGATATTTAAATTCCTTAATTTTTTCTAGCACGTCGGGTATGAGACCTTGTCCTTGAAATCCGGGGACGACGCCCATGAACATAACTGAGTCGAGATCATCGATATAGGGGTCTAGCACGCCGATTGGAATATCAGGATTGAGTACGGCACCTACTTGCCAACCATATTCTCGTACAGTTTCAATCATCTCCCCAAATTTTCCGTTTGTTGTTTCATAATGAATCAATACTCGTTTTACCTGTTCACACGCTGACCAACGTTTCATTTCATGCATCGGATTTTGTACCATCAAATGTAACTCAATATCGATAGTTGAAATTTTTTCTACCACCTCAGGATCGGCCCATGTCGTATTTGGGACAAATTTTCCGTCGGCAATATCGAGTTGAACGATAGAAAGAATTCCTTGCACTGCATTTAGCTGTGTTTCGAATTCTTGTTGGGTTTGGACGAGGATAGAAGGTATAATTTGCATATTTTTTAAAAATACAAGGTATCCCGACTGCAGTCGGGACTTCGCCTGCGAGCTCAGCAAGCAACAAACAAATCTCAAAAATCAATTTTCAAGTTATGTTGTAATTTGAGATTTGTAATTTGTTTGTAACTTGTATCTTGGTTATTTATTTCTCGAGAGCTTCAACTTTACTAAGTCTCCTAATATGTCTCTCATCTCCACTAAACTCTGTCTCCAGCCATTTTTTGAGTATCAGCATTGCATGGTCTTCAGATAAATGATCTGCGGCAAGTGCAAGTACATTGGTATTATCATGTTGCATCATAGTTTCCGCAACTGAGCTATTGTAGCCGATGCCACATTTAATTCCCTTTATTTTATTTACTGCAATACACACCCCGATTCCATTTCGGCAAATCACAATTCCACGTCCCTTTGACTCAAGGACTTTGTGCGCAAGTGGAATTACAAAATCCGGATAGTCATCAGCCGGGTCATGTTCATGCGGGCCAAGATCTTCGATTTTGAGATTAAGTTCATTTTCGCAATATCGGACAAGACGTTTTTTGAGTTGATAGCCACCGTGGTCGGAGGCGATGAAGAGGTTTTTATTATACATATTTTAAAGAGGCTTACGCGGCTCACAAAGGCTCACGAGGAGACGCTTATGAGGTGTGGAAAAGGTTTCACAAGCCTGGTAAGCCTTGTAGGCCTCGTAAGCGTTGTCAGCCTTTGTGAGTAATTATAGCAGGGTTGTGGATTTGGTTCAAATACTTATTTTAAGTGCTAGTTTGGATATCAGTGGAAATATGTGATACATACTGGATTGTTTTTGCATAGACTATAGTAATGTTAAAAAAAGTGCCTCGAGTATAGCAAGGCACTATTGATGACGTCAAGCTGAGCGGACAAACTTAGTTACGCACAGGTTTATCTTTTCTCTTCATCTGAAAAAAACTATAAACTCCAAGTATGAATAACAGAGTCGACGTTCCGGCTGAAACCATACAATAGGTACAAATAATTCCAATAACAAACAACTGTAAATATACAAATACAAACGACGCACCAAATCCAATACATGTCGTCCATGAGCGAATGCGCGCGATTACAATACTTTTTGTATCAATATATGCAAGGGATAATATAATCATCGACAGATAAAACAAAGATCCAAGCAATGCAACAGGAATTGATCCGATGCGTGAATATGCACTCGTCGTAACCGCATTACAAGCACTTGCAAGTCCACAGATAAGCTCCAAACCGGAATAATATGCCACGGTCAAATACGTCGCATCTGCAAACCCGATAAGTGCGACAAGCAAAAACACGGCATTAAGCCATGCAGGAATTATTTTTTCAAGTGCCTTAAATTCATCCATATCGTATGTCTCAAGGAAGTGCACTTAATGTGTTTTCAATTACACGCACAAAATCTTCATAGGTCTGTGGTGTAGGAATTCCCTGTCCATTGATGAAAAAAGTTGGGGTGCCTTGTACACCTGATTTATTTCCACTGCTTACATCTCGTTTTACTTTATTTTGTACCTCACTACTATTCAAATCTATTTTGAATTTTTCTGTATCAAGCCCAATAGAATTTGCAAGTGATATAAAAAAATCTTCTACAGTGTCTAAGGTACTCCACGTGGATTGTGTATTAAAAATTGCGTCGTGCATCTCCCAAAATTTTCCTTGCAGTCCCGCAGCTTCAGCAGCCTGTGCCGCAAGCTCTGCGTTTGCATGAATTTGAATCAACGGATAATGTCGATACACCACTCCAAGATCTTCGGGAGAAAATTTTGAGGATAATTGTTTTACTATTGGATAAATCTGCGCACAAAATGGACACTGAAAATCACTATACTCGACCAATACTACTTTTGCATCAAGATTTCCCTTGATATTATCTACCTCACTTACCGCTTCACTCAAGGCTCCTCCATTTGTTTTTGGAGTTCCCAGCCATGCGAGTAACCAGACAAATACAATCAATCCTAGGATCGTAGTACTCCAGAGAATAATTCGTTTTATGGTGTGGGTCATACTTTAAATATTATAGATATTAATAAATACTAGACGAATATTAGACGGATATTAGACATATATTATACAAATATTTTGACAACATATATATAATATTCGTTTAATATCTGTCAATAATATTATCCAAGCGAATATATCATATATCCTCCATACAAATTCGACACATGAGTATAGCCATGTTCCTCCAAAAATTGTGTTGCCCGGCTACTGCGTCCGCCACTTTCACAATAACAAATGATTTCTGCTTGTGTATCGGGCAATGCTTCTTCAAACTTGAGTGGTAAAATATGCAAGGGAATATTGATTGCTCCCTCAATAAAACCCTGCTCGACTTCATCTGTATTTCGAACATCGAGTAACATAATTTTTTCTTTATTTTTAATTTTTTGACGTAGATCGTCGGGGTGGATTGTGTGCATAGTCTTCTATTTTATTGAGATAAAATTGAGATAATTTGAGATACAGTTGAGATACAGTTGAGATACCATAAAGATTATCTCAATCTTATCTCAATCTTATCTCAATATATCTCAATATATCTCAATATATCTCAATTTTATCTCAACATATCTCCATATATCTCAACATATCTTAATCTTAATCTTAATCTCATCTCAAATACCCATAATTCCACAACCCACATTATTCCTTATTCCTTATTCCTTGATTCATTATTTTCAAATGCATCTTGCAGACGCAGACCTTGGATAATATCAATAAACACACTCGGACCATCTTGCTCGAGGCCAAAATCATAGTGTTGTAAGGCTAGATCCAACACAGATTGCATTCGAGAATCAAGTGGATTATCGGCACACCAATACAATAATCTATTTGCAATAGATGCCTGTTCTTCTTGGTTAAATCGTTCATCAGAAGTAAGCCATAAAGCCAAGTCTTCAATGGTAAAATCAGTGCTAAGAAAAAGGTCTAGGGTAGGGTTTATAATATACAGCATGTAATATTCCCTGAGTGAGACTACATCAGATTGCTTTTTTTGTTTCCCATATAATGACTTATTACGCAGTTGGGTATATTCCAGAAGTTCTTGTTTAAAACGTTCATAGTCCGTTTCATTGATTTTCCTCTTATTATACAAGGTGTCTATTACCGACAATGCCTGTTTGTCAAAACCCGTGCGTACATACAAATTGAATATTTTTTGTAATGATAGATCAGTATACTCTTTGGTCATCACATCTTCATTAACATATGTGTCCAAAACATCCTGTATTATTCCCTGAGGAACCTCCGCAGCTCGCATATGGGCAATGATTCGCTCAAGTCCCCATATTCGTATGTCATCATTTCCATGTGGAATTTCAGCATCAAGTAATTGCGTGAGTGCTGTTCTAAATCGACTGCATAAGGCCGTGTCCGACGCCTCCTCACCATGACCCAAACGAGCCGCCCAACATTCAATATCCCACAGATCCACTTCATTTGCACGTGTATTACAAATATATTTTTTTATTTTTTCAACAGACAATGTACGTCGTCTTCTGTCGTCTCCTGCAATACGAGCAGTGTCAAAAAGCAATAAATAAGGAAAAATTAGATCACCCTGTGATAAGATAACCACCAATTTATTATAAAAATCTTCTGCTTCCCCGGGCCTTTGACTGGACAATGCCCGGTGCAAAATGGATACAAACCAAAAACTATAATTATCATCTTTATCTGCTCTCGTCTCTGCTTCAAACAGACCACTGGTCAACATGGTGTTTGCCATATCGCACAAAGATTCTTGTCCTGAACCATACCACAAATCAACAATTTCACATAATAAATGTCTCGTTTTTTCATCATCACAATCACAGATTGTTTCCAATAATTGAGCAATGTCAAGCCGAGGATGTTCTTGTTTAAAGGCATGAATAATAATGTCTATTGCGACTGATCGCTCATTGTCTTCGGACACATACAGATCGTTGGAAGATATCTTATCCCATTGTCCATTGTATGCATATTGTCGCATCAATTCAAGCTCGACACTATCTCCAAGCGCTACATCAGACCATCCGCCCGATGAGCTGTCTCTCGAAGCTTTTACAAGTTTTTCAAGATCTTGAAGGCTTGTGGTACTACCCGTTAATTGCGCATCCGATTCCCCAATATGACGAAGCGCCCCACCAAAGGTGCGAACATCTTGAGACGCAGATGCCGGATACGATGCTTTCACGAACCGAAAAAATGGCCCTTGCATACGTGCATCAAACCACTGTACAAAAGGTGCAAATGGAGCATGTTTTTCACTGAGCTCGTGTAATGATACCAACAATTGATCAGGGTCTTCTCCACGTTCAGCCATAAAATGCACCACCGCACGAGCCAATTCCAGATACTCAAGACGCGCGTCGTCATCTTCCTGCACCTCATCATAATTTCGCGTAATCTCCTCAAGCACTGTGTCAATTAGACGCCGACTCACCAATTCTCGTTCACGCTGTTCGACAGATACAAGCTCAGACGAAACAATATCGTCATGAGTATCTGTGTCTCGTTCTTCTGAAATTTTAGACAAACGGATAATAGATCTGTCGAGATCATTTCGATCTGCCTCAAAACCATACTCACGTAATTTCTTATAGAGCTCTGCAAGTTCATCATAACTAAAATACCGTGCAAATGAATCGGTAACTCGATATCCTGACACAGTGCCTGAAAATCCCTCAGGAATCTCATCTACATCAGGCGCTTCAAGTCGCAACTCAGCACCGCCCTCAGTAGTACGCCAACTCAACCTACGAGCGAATTTCTCTCCTTTCCATGCTATAATCAAATCTTGGACTGCGCCAAAAGCAGACGACTCCTCCCCTTCATGCGGTCGATCCTGATCAAGAATATATGTTTTTGGATACTGTTCTGCCATAAAAATCAAATACAAAAAAATAAAATTGAGATAATTTGAGATACAGTTGAGATACCATAGAGATTATCTCAATCTTATCTCTATTTTATCTCAACATATCTCCATATATCTCAACACATCTTAATCTTAATCTTAATCTTAATCTTAATCTTAATCTTAATCTTAATCTTAATCTTCCTTATTCCTTATTCCTTTTTCCTTATTCCTTTTTCCTTATTCCTTTTTCCTTATTCCTTATTCACATTCACCGTATCCCCACCATCTTCCGCACACTATCCATCGTCTCTCTCGCTTCAACACGTGCTTTTTTTGCGCCAAGTGCCAAAATTTCTCCAAGCTTATCTCTATCTTCCAAAAGTTCTAATCGCTTTTTTCTAAACTCTTCAAAATACGTTCCGATTGCTTTTGCAAGTTCCGTCTTCAAATCTCCATATCGGATACTTCCATCTTTTTCAGCAGAAACAAATTTTTTGTATAATGTGTCATCACTTCCACCAGAGGTGGATCCGCCTTGAGCGGAAAATTGTTTTAACAACAACAACAAATTCTCAACTCCCGGCGCAAGTCCCCCACCTTCAGTAGCTGTCACGGCTTTTTTGAGTTTCTGCTCAATTACTTCCGGCTCATCAGCAAGCTCAATCACATGCCCAAGTCCTAAACTCTTACTCATTTTTTTCATTGGCTCAAGGAGACTCATTACTTTTGGAATTTCAGTAAGTAGTGGTTTTGTTTCCGGAAAGTATTCACCGAATTTTTTATTAAACCAGCGCGCAATGTCTCTAGTCAACTCAACATGCTGTACCTGATCTTGACCGACGGGCACAAGTTCGCCTTTGTAAAGTAAGATATCGGCTGCTTGTAAAACAGGATAATCAAACAATCCGACATTGATATTTTTTGCTTGCTGTTGAGATTTATCTTTGAACTGAGTCATGCGCTCGAGCTCGGCAATAGGAGTGACGCAATTAAAAATCCATGTAAGCTCACTATGCTCTGCGACATGCGACTGTACCCATAGTGTTGTTTCCTTCGGGTCAATCCCTGACGCAAGCAATTCAGCCGAAGTTTTGATAATTTGTTCACGCAACTCGTCTGCACTCAATTTTCCAGTCAGTGAATGTAAGTCTGCAATAAAAATATGCATATCATATTTTCCCGAATTCTGCAATTCAATCCAATTTTTCACCGCACCTAAATAATTTCCAATGTGGAGATTGCCGGTGGGCTGAATGCCGGAAACGATGAGTGGTTTGTTACTCATATCTTTTTTCTATCTACATTAATTAAACTAATTTTTGGCCATGTTTCCAAAAAATTTGATTGAATCAGAGACTCACCAAGCTCATAATAAATGTTACCAAGTGCAGTATCGCTAATCCCCATATCGGGCGCAATTTCCATTAAATTCTTCCCATCCAATAATCCTTGTATTAAATTTTTAAACTGCGTACGTTTTTTATCTGTAATTTTAATTTTTTTTATGAATTTTTTATTTAATTCTTTCTTAAATACAAATTCAAGCCGGTCGATCCATGCAAAAAAAGTATTTTGTGCCTTAATAATTTCTTGTTCTAACTCCTCCGGTGATACAAAAGAATCCTTTTTATCTCTAATGTTCTGATAAAAAAGAGATTGGGGATCCATCACAAGTTCAGGCATCTTATACCTTGCATATCGTAACGCATCAATTACAGCACGATCATAAACTTTAAGACGAAGTCCTTCACGACTCAAACTCAAAAAATCATCAACTTCTTTTGGTGAGGCATCAGATGCTCGCGCACGCATATACATATCTTGTAATTTCGCACGTGCTATATCATACTGATCCTCCAGTCTATTTCCATACAGTGGGATACCTTTAGACACACATATTCTACGCACATCTTGTTCTACACACTGTAGTAGCCTCTGATATGTCGCTGATAAATCCCCCTCCTTTTCATGTCGAAATTTTTCCATAGAAATAAATTATACTAACTTTGACAAATAGTACGTATTTCTTCTTCCATAGCCTGTAACTGCTCTAGATCAATACATACTTCAGGCAATTGCTTCAAATCAAAGTTAAAAATCGAATACTTCAAAGCAATCATTTGTATTGCTAGGTTTTCATCTATTATCTTAATCCTGTCCAATAGTTTGTTTATTTTCTCTACACATATCTTAAGCTCGATAAATTTGTTATTGAGTGATGTAGGAACAACATCCATTTTGTCAAAATTTTGTTTCATTCTAAAAATTTTGGTTTTAAGATCAGTCTGTATCCATATCACTACCTTACGCCCTATCGTAAGGTTGTCAAATTTTTGTAAAAAAAAATTGTGAATTGCCTTTTGATATCCACGTATCCAATTTCTAGTGTGTTGTCTCAGGTCTCTTTTTGTGACTTGTATACTATGCCTATTTGTACCATGTGTATCATAGATACACACAGGACCCATCGACAATGGAAATAGCATACCTTCTATGTGTTTGAGATCCCCAAAAAAATGCACGGTTTCTTCACGTAACTCGGTATAATACTCCACGAAAGACTTGATTTCTTTAATAATCAGTATGGTCTTGTTTTTAACAACTTCTATCGCTGTATTCACTTGTTCAAAATCCTGTTCAAATGGTTTTTCATGTGAATGTAACGCATATTCTTCGACTTCTTCATGGGAGAGTGGTCTTGATGTAAGCCTGCCTTTTGCTATGCGCTTATATGCCAACGGCGGCTTGCCATCTCGAACACTCTCTCCTCCTTGATACACGACAAAACTTTTTGTTTCTTTATGAGCCATAGTTGATCTACTAAGAATATATATAGGATATCTTATTTTTTACACAAAGACAAGTTGGATAACATTGATTAAACTTATTTTGGTATATTTTTGACCAAAATTTGAAAACTAATCGAGAACCCACTTTTTTGTTCTAATATAAAACGTAATTTTCTATTTACTCTTTCATTTAATTTAAAACCATATCCTTTTATGCGAATATTTCTCTCTGTTTCTGTTATATTTCCAAGATAATATTCACCCATTGCAATCGCCGCTAAATTTATATGTGAGATATTTTTATCTGCCTCAATCTCTATTTGCTCAATTGCTCGTTGCACGCGTTCTTTCTGCAAGGTTAAACTTCTTCTTGCATACTCTGATGGTGTTGCTGAATTAAAAATTTGATCAAAAATTTTTTTATAGGTTGGATATTTTTTTCGTATCCTTTTTACCCGTTGAGAAAGCAAACCTTGAGTAACTCCTTTTAATTCCGTGATCTCTTGACAATTAAAACCATCCAAAAGTAACTGAACAATTTCCTTATCACGAATTTTTTCCGTGGATATTTTAGATTTTAATGAATCAGCCTTATCTACAGTTGCTAAAAAATCAACCATATCCGTATTAGATTCAACTAAACCATTGTCTACATTACGCATATCAAAATCTGTAATTGAACGTCCATATTCATCTATACTTGATACCATTCTTTTTTTTATTTTTTGAGCTCGAAAAAAATCACTTTTTTTATATATATATAAACTTTTCCTAAATGACTTACTCCTGACAAATTGAGTAAGAGAAAATTTATTTTCCAAAAAACCTTTCGTTATTTCATCAATAATATACTGTGCTAATTCTTCATTGTTGCAAGATATATATTTGACTATTATATTTTTATCACGCTGAAGCACGCGATATGCCTCCTCAACATTAACTTCTTCAACGATGGTATCTGGAATTTTTTCTTGTACTGACTCCTCATGGCGTATGAGTATTTCTTGCATAATTTTCCACTTAATAAATTAACTAGTACTGAGTAAATTTAATTTTTCGATATTGTATCTCTAATAAAGGTAAGAAAAAATAGTTGTAAAATTAAGTTTATGAAGTACTAGATCTCGATAAAAAATGTACTCAACATATCAATACTCTCTCGTAGCTCTTCCTCACCAACTCCAAACGCCACCCGCACATATCCTTCTTTTCCAAATGCTACACCCGGCACCAAGGCAACACAGGTTTCTTCCATCACCCGCTCACAAAATGTGAGTGAATCAGTCTCACTAATTCCAAATGCAGACATTGGGATAAATGAATACAACGCACTTACAGGTTTTTGTAATTCAGTACCAAATGCAGAATTAAAAGTATCAATAAATACATCTCGTCGTTTTTGCATTGCATCACGAATTGCCGGGACAATCGTTTTTCTGTGTTCTATAGCAGTGAGTGTAGCATACTGAGAAATCGTTGTCACTCCACTCGTCGTCTGCCCAGTTAAGGAACTTAGAATCTTAATAACATCTTGAGGCGCAAACACAAATCCGACTCGCCAGCCCGTCATGGCAAAACTTTTGGAACAACTTTGGATAATCACGACATTATTTTTGAACTCGGGAAACGACGCACATGAGATGTATTCATTTCCATCATACACCAGTCCACTATACACCTCATCTGAAATGACCATGACATTATGCGTTTGCGCAATTGATAAAATTGTATGGAGTTCTTCTCGAGTATACAAGACTCCTGTTGGATTCGACGCATTATTTAGCATGATAAATTTTGTTCGTGGAGTGATCAACGCTTCCACATCAGTAGCCTGAATTTTCCAATCCTCTGCTTCACTCGTCTCAATAATTTTTGGAACTCCACCAAAAATCTTCACCATGCTTGGATACGACACCCAATATGGCGCAGGGATAATCACCTCGTCTCCTAAAGAAATGTATGCTTGGAGTACCATGTACAGTCCCATCTTTCCGCCAGCAGTGACAAGCGTTTCAGATACAGTAAAATTAGCGCCAAAATCCTCATTCATCCATGCACACGCAGTTTCCCGTAGCTCAGGAATCCCTGCGACAGGAGGATAATGGGTGTAATTTTTTTGGAGTGCCCTAATCGCCGATTGTTTGACAATATCTGATGTATCGACCATCGGCTCACCTGCACTCAAATTAAACACACCTTGTCCGGATTTTTGCTTTTCAAGTGCGAGGCTGTTTATTTTGATCGTAGCGGAGGGTTCGAGGTGGATTGAAGGGTTCATAGGTGATTGGTGACCGCAACTCCTGCCTGCCGGCAGGCATGGCACCCCTCGCCCCTCTCTGTTCAGCTGAGCGTTCACAGCGAAGCTTGCGAAAGAGAGGGGGAACCGACGTGTTTCTCCCCTCTCTTTTGTAAGAGAGGGGCGGGGGGAGAGTTGCGTCGCGGTTATTTAGTTTGAATTCTCTTCGACTCCAAAATTATTTCTTCAAATATTTTTTTTACAAACTCACCATCAAGCCCCAATTCTCTCGCCAGCTTCTCATACATCTCAAACAATTCTTCTTCTCTTAGAGTATCATCTATTTGAGTCCCCTGTTCTTTTTTTATTTTTCCAATTTCTTGTGCAATTTCAAAACGCGTTTTTAACAATTTCAAAATTTGTTCATCAATCCCATTTATTTCTTCTCGCAAATTTTCCAAATTATTGTTCATACGTTTCTATTTTTTCTTCTAAGTTATGCAGTGCTTTGAGTAACTCCAAACGCACTTCACGCGCAAATGGATT